>NZ_JANQCJ010000052.1:0-13943 GCF_024723355.1 Micrococcus sp. HG099
GGCTCGGACCGACGGAACGGCCGTCGATCCGAGCCGATTCCGTCGATCTGAGGGGTGCGGCCTGGTCCGGTCCCACCACCGCGGCGGGCGACGCGGGCCGGGGACGAGGACTCCCCGGGGCGCGGAGGGCCGGAGACGCCCCGACACGCGGTGGGCCGGAGACACCACAAGACCCCGGAGACAGCGGAAGACCCCGGGACCGTCTCCGGTCCCGGGGTCTTCCGACTCCCGTGGCAGATGAGGGATTCGAACCCCCGTAGGCAATGCCAGCTGATTTACAGTCAGCCCCCTTTGGCCGCTCGGGTAATCTGCCGGGCGCTTTCGCGGCTGTCCACGTGACTCACGTGGCGCACCGCTCGGGCGAGAGTCGACTGTACAGCATCCCCGCGGCACGCCGCCAATCGCCCCGCGACCGCGAGCGCCCGCCCCGGTAGGGTGAACCCCGAGAGAGCCCGTGCCGCCGCCCCACCCCGGGCGGCGCCGACCGGGCCCGCCCCGCATCCCGAGACCGTGAAGGAGACCAGCCGTGGCCAGCGATTCCACGTTCGACGTCGTCAGCAAGGTGGACAGCCAGGAGGTGTCCAACGCCCTGAACCAGGCGCAGAAGGAGATCGCCCAGCGCTACGACTTCAAGGGCGTCGGCGCCGAGATCGACTTCTCCGGCGAGAAGATCCTCATGAAGGCCTCCTCCGAGGAGCGCGTGAAGGCGGTCAAGGACGTCTTCGAGTCCAAGCTCGTCAAGCGGGGCATCTCCCTGAAGTCGCTCGACGCCGGCGCCCCGTTCGCCTCCGGCAAGGAGTACCGGATCGAGGCCTCCATGAAGGAGGGCATCGACCAGCCGACCGCCAAGAAGATCACCAAGCTGATCCGCGACGAGGGCCCCAAGTCCGTCAAGGCCCAGATCCAGGGCGACGAGCTGCGCGTCTCCTCGAAGTCCCGCGACGACCTGCAGCAGGTCATCGCGATGCTCAAGGACTTCGAGGACGCCGACCTGCAGTTCGTCAACTTCCGCTGATCCGCCCGCACCCTTCCCGAGCCGACGAGGAGTCCGCATGCTCTACCTGATCGATCCCCGCGGGGCCGTATGGTCCGCCGACGCCACCATCGGCCAGGCCCGGGCGCGGGCCCGCGTGGACGGCCGGCCGATCGACGACCTGAAGTTCGCCCGCGCCGCCATGCTCCTCACCCTGGACGACTACGTGGACCTCGCCCTGCGCCACGGCGTGGAGGCCCCCCGCGGGATCCTGCTGGACCACGGCTTCGTGGCCCAGGCGCTGGCCCCGGCGAACCTGAAGGCGCAGCGCGCCAACCAGGACGCGATGGCCGAGCAGCTCCTGCCCGTGGAGCGGCGCACCGAGGACGCCGGCTCCCTGCGCGGGCACCGGCACGACGCCGCGTACGAGGGCGCCCACCAGGACCTCGACCGGCGCATCAAGAAGGCCGAGGAGACGGCCCGCGAGACCCTGCAGAAGACCCCGGACGAGGACCTCATCCGGCACTGGCGCCGCCTCGGCGGGGACGTGCCGGCCACGATCGAGGCCGACCGCAAGGACTGACGGCGGGCCGCCGCGCCGCAGCGCCCCGCCGGCACCCCAGCGCACCCCGAGCCCCGCGCCCCTCAGGGCGCGGGGCTCGGTGCGTCTCAGGGCGTGGGGCTGCGCGCGTCGTACTTCAGGAACTCCGGCTGACGTCGCATCAGCAGGCTCACGCCGAGCACGCACGCCAGCCCGCCCAGCAACAGGGTCAGCCCCTCCCCCACGGCCACGGACGCGCCGCCGGTGAGCAGCTCGCCCACGCGGGGCCCGCCGGCCACGACCACCACGAACACGCCCTGCAGGCGCCCGCGCAGGTGGTCCGGGGTGGCGGACTGCAGGATGGTGGTGCGGAAGACGCCCGAGATCGAGTCCGCGGCCCCGCCCACGGCCAGGCACAGCGCCGCGGCCACGAACGCTCCGGTGAGCCGGGGGTCGCCGTCGGGCAGCCCCTGCGCCCACCACACCACGCCGCCGAACGCCGCCACGGAGGCGCCCCACACGAGGATGGAGACGTACACGCCCCAGCCCTGGGCGTGCAGGCGCGTGAACGGGCCGGAGAACAGGCCCGCGAGGAAGGCGCCGGCCGCCATCGCGGCCAGCAGCACCCCGACGGCGGCCTCGCCCCCGCCGAGGACCACGCCGCCCACGGCGGGCAGCAGGGCGCGGGGGAACGCCGTCGTCATGGCCACGATGTCCGCGAGGAAGGTCATGCGCAGGTTGGGCCGGGAGCCCAGGAACCGCAGCCCCTCCACCACGGAGCGTACGCCGACGCGGCCGGTGGGCGCGGCCTCGCCCTCGGCGCGCTGCGGGGGCAGGGACGGCAGCCGCCACACGGCGTAGAGGGCGGCCAGGAACGTGACGACGTCGATCGAGTACGTCCACGCGTAGCCCACCGAGGCCACGAGCACGCCGCCGAGCACGGGCCCGGCCATCATGGCCACGGAGAACGTCATCAGGTTCAGGGCGTTCGCGGCCGGCACCAGCTTCAGGCCCACGAGGGCGGGGATGATCGCCCCGCGCGTGGGCTGGTTGATGCCGGAGGCGCCCGAGTGCAGAGCCACGAGCGCGTAGAGCAGGGGCACCGACTCGATGCCGGCCCACGCGTGCGCGGCGATGCCCACGGTGGTCAGCCACATCACGGCCGAGGAGGCCAGGGCCACGGTGCGGCGGTCGTGCCGGTCCGCCACGGCCCCGCCGTACAGGCCGGCCACCACCAGGGGCACGAGCGCCGCCAGACCGAGCAGGCCGACCGCGAACGAGGAGCCCGTCAGGGCGAACACCTCGAGCGAGACCGCCACGAGCGTGAGCTGCGTGCCCACGAAGGACAGCGTGTTGCCCACCCACAGCCGCCGGTAGGCGGGCGAGACCTTCAGCGGGGTCAGGTCGACGAGGAGGCGGGCCACCGAAGGAAGCCTAGCCCCGCCCCCGCCCGCCCCGCGCCGGGACGACGACGGCGCGCACCCTCGCCGGGGTGCGCGCCGTCGTCGTGGGGCGGGGCCGCTCAGGCGGTGGGGGCCCAGGCGCCCTCGCGGGAGATGCGGGTCATCTCCTCGCGGTCCACGACCTTCACCCGCTCGCGCTCGACCGGGCCGGCCTCCGTGGCCTGCGCGCCGAGCGACTTCTCGTGCGCGTCCAGGGCCTGCCAGCCCTCCCACGTGGTGTACGGGACCTCGCGGGACTCGAGCAGGTCGATCACGGACTCCTCCGAGGGCTCCTGCGCCGTCCAGAGGCCGTCCACGTCCTCGATGAGGTGCTTGATGGTCTCGAGGGAGTCACCCTTGGTGTGCCCGATCAGGCCCACGGGGCCGCGCTTGATCCAGCCGGAGGCGTAGAGGCCGGGCACGGGGGCGCCGTCGGCGTCGAGCACACGGCCCTCGTCGTTGGGCACCACGCCGCGGGCGGCGTCGAACTCCACACCGTCCAGGGGCGAGCCGAAGTAGCCCACGGCGCGGTAGACGGCCTGCACGGGGTAGTCCACGGTCTGGTCCGTGGGGCGCACGCCGCCGGCGCCGTCCAGCTCCATGCGGCGCATCCGCAGCCCGTCCACCCGGCCGTCCCCGTCCTCGTCGAGGAACTCCTCGGGGGCCTGGAGGAAGTGCAGATGCAGCCGGCGCGAGGCGGACTGCTGACGGTCCTCCTGCTCCATGAGCCAGTTGGTGAGCGTGCCGACCATGGTGCGCACCTGGTTGTTCTCCTCGATCGCCTGCTCCGAGGCCTCATCGAAGTCGAAGTCCTCCTCGTACAGCACGATGTCCACGTCCCGCGAGTGCGCCAGCTCGCGCAGCTCCAGCGGGGTGAACTTCACCTGGGCGGGGCCACGGCGGCCGAACACGTGCACGTCCGTGACCGGTGAGGCGGCCAGGTCGCGGTACACGTTGTCCGGGATCTCGGTGGGCAGCAGGTCCTCGGCGTGCTTGGACAGGATCCGGGCCACGTCCAGGGCCACGTTCCCGTTGCCGATGACGGCCACCTGGGTGGCCTCCAGCGGCCAGTGGCGCGGCACGTCCGGGTGCCCGTCATACCAGGAGGCGAAGTCCGCGCCGCCGTAGGAGCCGGCGAGCTCGACGCCGGGCACGTCCAGCCGGGCGTCGCGCACCGCCCCGGTGGAGAACACCACGGCGTCGTAGTGGCGGCGCAGGTCCGCCAGGCTCAGGTCCGTGCCGTAGTCCACATTCCCCAGGAAGCGGATGTCCCCGCGGTCCATCACCTTGTGCAGGGCGTTCACGATGCCCTTGATGCGCGGATGGTCCGGGGCCACCCCGTAGCGGATCAAGCCGAAGGGCGCCGGGTAGCGGTCGAACAGGTCGATGCTGACGCGGAAGTCCCGCTCCTCCTTGGTCAGGATGTCCGCCGTGTACACCCCGGCGGGTCCGGCGCCGATGATGGCGATGCGCAGCGGGCGGTCAGGGCGTTCGGTCACGGCGGTCAGTTCCTTCACGACGACGGCGGGGCGCGCCGGGAGGCCGCGGCGGGTTCGCGGCGGCGCGTCGGCGCGCGGGGATCGACCTCCCAGTCTACCGGCGCAACTGGGCGCGACCTGGGTGAGAGTGCTCACCCGGGACGCACCGGCCCCCACCGGTGAGGACTGGCCTACAGTGGCCCGCGTGAGCCCCTCCCCCGCCTCGCGCCGCCCCGGCGTGCCCCCCGACGCCGCCGCCCCGGACACCGGTGCCCTGCCCGCAGTCTCCCCGGCCCCGGCCAACGACCCGCGCGGGCTGGCGCTGGGCTTCACCGCCTACTTCCTCTGGGGGCTGCTGCCCCTGTACATGGCGCGGCTCGCGCCCGCCGGCGCGGTGGAGATCGTGGTGGTGCGCGTCGGCTTCGCCCTGCTGTTCTGCCTCGTGCTGCTCGCGCTCATGCGCCGCCTCCGGGAGCTGCGCGCGGCCCTGGGCACCCCCGGCCGGTGGGGCGCCACCGCGCTGGCCGCCGGGTTCATCGGGACGAACTGGCTGCTCTACGCCGTCTCCGTGACCACCGGCAACGTGCTGCAGGCGTCGCTCGGCTACTTCATGAACCCGCTGGTCAACGTGCTGCTGGGCGTGCTGTTCCTCGGCGAGCGGCTGCGCCGCGGCCAATGGGCCGCCGTCGGGATCGCCGTGGCGGCCGTCGTCGTGATGTCCGCGGCCATGGGGCAGGTCCCGTGGATCGCGCTGGGGCTGGCCTTCTCCTTCGGGCTGTACGGGTTCGTGAAGAAGCGGTTCCCCACGCCCGTGCACGCGGTGACCACCATGACCGCCGAGACCGTGGTGCTCCTGCCCGCCTTCGCCGTGGGCATGGTGTGGCTCGGCCAGGCCGGGCTGCTCACCACGTTCACCGAGGGGCCCGCGCACTTCTGGCTCATGGCCGGGCTCGGCGTGCTCACCGCGGTGCCGCTGATCCTCTTCTCCGCCGCGGCGAAGGCCCTCACCCTCACCACGCTCGGCATGCTCCAGTACACGGCGCCGATCCTGCAGTTCATCGTGGCCGTCACCGTGCTCGGCGAGCACATGCCCGCCGCGCGCTGGGCCGGATTCGGGCTGATCTGGCTCTCCCTCGTGGTCTTCACCCTGGACCAGGTCCGCGCCTCCCGCCTGCACCGTCGGGCGGCCCGGGCCGGTCACGGCGCGCGCGCCTAGACTGGCCGCATGCCCGCCAAGCCCCCCGCACCCGTGCACCTGCCCGCCTTCCAGCGCCTCGTCCCGGACCTGCTCGGGGACGCGTGGGCCGAGGACGACGGCCTGTCCCCCGCCGACGTCGAGGCCCGCCTGGGCCAGTCCCCCGCCGCCGGACAGCTCGGCGCCGGCTTCATGGTCCCCGCCGCCCTGCGCGAGTTCTACCTGGCCCTGGGCAACTGCGGCGACCTCATGGAGACCGACCACTACGTGTGGGACCCCGAGGACCTCGAGGTGCGCGACGGCTTCCTGATGTTCCTCGAAGACGCCGAGGAGACCGTGGTGTGGGGCCTGCCCGTGGACAACCTGGCCCTGCCGGACCCGCTCGTGTGGCGCCGCTCCTCCGGCGCCGAGGCCGAGGAGGGCGACTGGCAGGACGAGGGCGGCACCTTCAGCGAGTTCATCACGGACCTGCTCGCCTGGACGTTCGAGGACCCGGAGGACGACGACGGACGGGACGAGCGATGAGCGGACCCCGGCTGCGCTCCCACGCCCCCGAGGGCTACGTCTGCCCCTTCTGCGGGCTCGTGGCCGGCGACGTCTCGGACCCCGGGAACCGGTGCGAGCTCGCGGACACCGTATACCAGGACGAGGACCTGCTCGTGCTGATCGCGGTGGACGGCTTCGGCGACCACGAGGGCCACGCCATGGTGTGCCCGGCCGGCCACTACGAGAACCTCTACGAGCTGCCCCCGCGCGTGCTGCAGCGCATCGCGCTGATGGCCCGCGAGGTGGCGCTGGCCATGAAGCGGGCCTGGTCCCCGGACGGGGTCTCCACGCGCCAGCACAACGAGCCGGCCGGCAACCAGCACGTGTGGCACTACCACCTGCACGTGTTCCCCCGCTTCGAGGGCGACCTGCTCTACCGGCAGCTGCGCCACCCGGTCTCGCCCGAGGTGCGCGCGCTCAAGGCCCGGGAGCTCGCCGCCGAGCTCGACCCGGCCCCGACCTTCCTGGACTGAGGTCCGCTCCACCGAGCGGGGCGCGGACGGCCGCGCGGCGATGCACCGCCCGCGGCCGCGCGGCGGCTCAGGCCGAGCGCTCGACCACGTAGTCGGCGAACCCCTCGAGGGAGGTCTTCACCACGGAGTCCGGCAGCGGGGCGAGCGCCTGCTTGGCGTCGTCGACCCAGGCCCGGGTGACGGCCCACGCCTCGTCGATGGCCGGGTGCGCCGTGAGCGCCGCGACCGCGGCGGCCAGCTGCTCGTCCGTGTCCAGGGGGCCGTCCACGAGGGCGCGCACGCGGCGGGCCTCCTGCGCGTCCGGGCCCTCGCCGGCCGCGGCGCGGTCGAGCAGGAGCGTGGTGAGGGTGGGCACGCGCTCGCGCAGGTCCGTGCCCGGGGTCTTGCCGATCTGCTCGGCGGTGCCCGTGAGGTCGATGAGGTCGTCCGCCAGCTGGAAGGCCAGGCCGACCTTCTCGCCGTAGGCGCTCATCACCTGCACAGCCTCCTCGTCCGCCCCGCCCAGCAGCGCGCCGAGCATGCCGGCGGCGGCGATCAGGGAGCCGGTCTTGCCCGCGAGCACCCGGTAGTAGTGCTCCACGGGGTCGGCGCCCTCGGCGGGGCCCTGCGTCTCCCAGAGCTGACCCTGCACGAGCCGCTCGAAGGTGTCCGCCTGGATGCGCACGGGCCGCATGCCCAGCTCGGACATGAGCTGGGAGGCGCGCGCGAAGATCAGGTCGCCGGCCAGGATGGCGGCGGAGTTGCCCCACAGGCGGTGCGCGGCGGGGGCGCCGCGGCGCACCGGGGCCTCGTCCATCACGTCGTCGTGGTACAGCGTGGCCAGGTGCGTGAGCTCCATGACGACGGCGGCCTGGCGCACCTGGGCGTTCACGTCCGCGACCTCGCCGGAGGCCAGGGCCGGGTCCCCCAGGAGGGAGGCGAGCACCGTGAGCACGGGGCGCACGCGCTTGCCGCCGGCGGCCAGCAGGTGGTGGGCGGCGGTGTCCGAGAACAGGTCCTCGAAGCTGACGGCGCGGTCCAGCTGCTCTTCGACCTGCTCGAGCCCGGTCAGCACGACCTCCAGGACACGACCGTGCTCGGCGAGGGGCTCGAAGCCGGAGGGCAGGGCGAAGCCGGGGTCTGCGGTGCTCACCGGGCAAGCCTACCCAACGGCGCGGAGTCCGCGGTGGTCAGCGCCGGTGTGAGCGCCTCGAGCACGCGGACCGCGCGGTCCACGGCGTCGCCGCGCTCCGGGTCCACCGTGTTGCCCATGACCTTGACCACCGCGCGCAGCAGCGGCGGGACGGCCATGCCGGCGCCCAGCGAGGCCCGCATCACGCGGGGATCGCCGATCAGCCGGGCGAACCGGGCGCCCAGGGCGAAGTGCCGGCCCCACAGGTGCTGGGTGATCACCGGGTACCGGGAGAGGACCGTGTCCGCCGCGGCGTCGGACCCGGCGGCGTGCGCCTGCACGGCCAGGTCCGCGGCGATCCGGGCCGCCTCCATGGCGAAGCCGATGCCCTCGCCGTTGAACGGGGAGACCATGCCGGCGGCGTCGCCCACCAGCAGCATGCCGGGCACGTGCTGCGGGGTGCGGTTGAACGCCATGGGCAGGGCAGCGCCGAGGATCTTCGAGACGCGGGTCTGCTCCGAGATCCCCCAGTCCGGGGTGAGCGCCCCGGACCAGGACTTCAGCAGCCCCCGGTAGTCCAACTTCCCGAACTGCGGGGAGGTGTCCAGGATGCCCAGGCCCACGTTCACGGTGCCGTCCGCGAGCGGGAACAGCCAGCCGTAGCCGGGCAGCGGGCGGCCCTGCGCGTCCGGCAGGCGCAGCCAGGACTCCATCCACTCGCCCCGGTCCCCCGGCGGGGCCGGGACGGCACCGTCCGCGGCGGGCCCGGCCGTGTAGTACGCCCGCACGGCCACGCCCATGGGGCGGTCCTCGCGGCGGTGGATCCCGGCGGAGACCGCGGCGCGCGCGGAGACCCCGTCGCAGGAGAGCACCACGGGCGCCTCGAAGCGCGCCGTCTCCCCCGTCTTGCGGCCGTTCGGCGCGATCAGCTCGGCGTCCAGCCCGCACACCCGGCCGGCGTCGTCCCGCACCACGGAGGTGACGGCGTGCCGCTCGCGGACCTCGGCGCCGCGCTCCCGGGCGAGGTCCGCCAGGAGGGCGTCGAAGTCCCGCCGCGTGCGGGTGAGCGCGTAGTCGGGCCAGCTGCGGGTCTCGGGCCAGGGCACGTCCACGGACCGCTCCCCCGCGCGCAGCCGCAGGCCGCGGATCACCTGCCAGCCGCCGTCGTCGCCCGGCTCGCCGCGATGGGGCACGCCCAGCAGCTGCAGCTCGCGCACGGCCTGCGGGGTCAGCCCGTCGCCGCAGACCTTCTCGCGCGGGTGCGCGGTCTTCTCCAGCACCACCACGTCCAGCCCGGCCGCGGCGAGGTGCGCGGCCGCGGTGGCCCCGGCGGGGCCGCCGCCGGAGATCAGCACGTCCGCCCGGCGCATCACGGGCGGCGGGGCGGACTCGGACGGGGACGACGACGGCGCGGCGGTCACTGCGGGGCCTCCTCGGCGGCGGGGTCGGCGGGTGCGGGGAAGGTGTCTACGGAGTCGGCGGCCGCGGGGAAGGTGGCGCGGACGGCCTCGGCGAGGGCCGCGGCGACGCGCGGGCGGTCGGCCCGCGAGCAGCGCACCTCCACGATCCGACGGCCGCGCACGGGGTCGGCGAGGCAGTGGATGAGGCCCACGCGGTCCGACACGGCCACGTGCGGGATGCCGTAGGCGGCGGCCAGCGCCGCCACGTCCACGCCGTGCGGGGTGGCGAAGAGCCGCTCCACGGGGGCGGCCAGGCCCGGCACCGCGGCCACGGCCCCGTGCTCGAGGCCGGCGAAGATCGCGCCGCCGTCGTCGTTGACCACCACCAGCTCGAGGTCCGGCTCCACCTCGGTGGGGCCGACGAGCAGGCCGCCGACGTCGTGCAGCGCCGTGAGATCCCCGAGCAGGGCGACGGTGCGCATCCCCCGCGCCAGGGCCACGCCCGCGGCGGTGGAGACCGTCCCGTCGATCCCGGCCAGGCCGCGGTTGGCGTACACCTCCGCGTCCGGGGCGGTCGGCGGACGCCAGGTGAGGTCCACGTCCCGGATCACCGAGGAGGAGCCGAGCACCAGCGGGCCGCGGGTGACCGCGGCACCCACCTGCGCCACCGACTGCGGGCTCAGCCCGTGGCGGAGGTCCTCGGCGACGAGCACGTCCTCCACGGCGGCCTGGGCCCGCATCGACGCCCGCTGCCAGGCCGAGAGCCACCCGGCCTCGCCGTGGCCGGCGAAGTCGGCGAGCTCCTCCAGCGTCTCGATCGGCCGCTCGCGGCGGCGCCCCGGCTCGAACCACGGCGCCGGCTCGGGCGCGAACAGGACGGTCTCCACGTCCTCGCGGGCCAGCAGCGCGGTGACCGGACGGGTGAGCGTGGGACGGCCGAACAGCACCACGCGCTCGATGCGCCCGGCCAGCGGGTGGGAGTCCGGCCCGCGGCCGCCCGCCGAGCCCAGCAGCAGCGGGTAGGCGGCGATCGCGTCCACGGAGAAGCGCGCGTTCGAGGACGGCTCCGCCAGCAGCGGCAGGCCCAGGGCGAGCGCGAACGCCGCCGCGACCGGACCGGCCCCGTGGCACGCGAGCACCACGGTGCGCCGCTGCGTCAGGCGGGCGACGTCCAGCTCCGGGAAGCCCGAGAGCAGGGCCCCCGGCGCCTGGTAGGCGGAGTGCACGGCCGCCTCGGACGCGGGGTCGGCCGGAGACTGCGGAGCGGACTGACGCGCCGAGCCCATCGCCGCGGCCTCGTCCGGGGCCGGCACGAGCGGGGCCCTGAACTGCAGGTTCAGGTGCACGGGCCCCGCCGGGGCCTCCCCCACGGTGACCGGACCGGGCTCGGGGACGTGGCCGCCGTCGTCGTGCCCGGCGCCGTCCGCGACCACGCCGTCCGCGGCCAGCAGCGCGCGGTGCACCACGGCCCCCACCGCCCGCAGGTGGGCGTCCGCGTCCCGGCCCGCGGGCGCGTCGCAGCCGATGGAGGCGGCGTGGCGCACATGCAGCGCGAACACGCCCTCCTGGGAGGTGGTCTGGTTGGCGCCCGTGCCATGCAGCTCGGTCGGGCGGTCCGCGGTCAGCGCGATCACTCGGGTGCCCGCGTGGAAGGACTCCATCAGGGCCGGCAGCAGGTTCCCGACGGCGGTGCCGGAGGTGGTCAGCACGCCCACCGGGCGGCCCGAGGCCAGGGAGAGCCCGTGGGCCAGGAAGCCGGCCGAGCGCTCGTCCACCCGCACGTGCAGCCGCACCGCGCCGGCGCGCTCCCGCTCCGCGAGCGCGTAGGCCAGCGGGGCCGAGCGGGAGCCGGGGCAGACCACCGCGTCTCGCATGCCGGCCTCGATCAGGGCGTCGGCCACGGCACGGGCGACGGAGAGGGAGTCGACGGAGGTCATGGTGGCCACCAGTCTAGGCCGGGGCGCGTGAGGGGTGCGCGCCCAGGGCGGCGGGGGCGCCACGTCGGGCGCACGGTGCGCACCGCCTGTGACGGCCTCGCGGCGGGAGGACGCGAGCTGTCCTGCATCCGGCCGCTCTGAGACGCGGAATCGCCCTCAGGGCGGCACGGTGCAGGACAGCTCGGTCCAGGATCAGGCCTTCGGGCCCTTGCCCTTGCCGCCCTTGTTCCCCTTGCCCTTGCCGCCCTTGTTCCCCTTGTCCTTCCCGGAGCCCTTGCCGACGCCGTTGTTCCCGGTCACGTCGAACACCTGGACCACGGACGGACGCGGGGCGGCCACCTTGTCGCCCACCTGCACGGGGCCGGCCGGGTCCAGGTAGTCCGGGAAGTAGGACGTGTGCGCGCCCCACATGCCGTTCTCGCCGGGGTGCTGGACGTTCACGAACACCGAGTTGTCGCGGTCGTGGACCACGGGGCCGCAGGTCTCGGCGTCGCGGGGCACGGAGAGGAACTGCTCCACGCGGCCGCGCTCCGGGCCGTCCAGGGTCACCTTGTGCAGGGCGTCGCCGAAGCCGATGGTGCCGGGCTGGCCGTCCGTGGAGATCCAGAGGTTGCCCTCGGAGTCGAACGCCACGTTGTCCGGGCAGGAGATGGGCGAGACCTTCTCCTGGGGGAAGCCCGAGAAGTACACGGAGGAGGACACGGCCGGGTCGCCGGCCAGCAGCAGGATGACCCAGTCGAAGCGGGTGGAGGCGTGGTCGCCGCCGCGCTCGGTGAGCTCGATGACGTGGCCGTCGCGGTTGCCCACCACGGGGTTGGCCTCGTCCACCGCGGTGCGGCGGGTGTTGTTGGTCAGCGCCATGTAGACCTTGCCGTTGACCGGGTTGGTCTCCACGTCCTCCGGGCGGTCCATCTTGGTGGCGCCCATCTTGTCCGCGGCGAGGCGGGTGTAGACGAGGACCTCGGCCACGGACATGCCGGGCACAAAGGACTTCTTGTCCGTGGTCAGGGCGATCCACTCGCCCGAGCCGTCGAACTCGCCGTCCGAGGGCAGGGTGCCGCGGCCGTCGATCTCGGACGCCGGGGAGTCGCCGGTGAACCGGGCCACGTACAGGGTGCCCTCGTCCAGCAGGGTCATGTTGTGCTTCTTGTCCCCCTCGACGACCTTCTTGGCCGAGACGAACTTGTAGAGGTAGTCGTGGCGCTCGTCGTCGCCGGAGTAGACCACGGCCTGGCCCGAGGGCGCGACGACGGCGGTGCCGGCCTCGTGCTTGAAGCGGCCCAGCAGGGTGCGCTTCACCGGGGTGGACGTGGGGTCCTCCGGGTCGATCTCCACGATCCAGCCGAAGCGGTTGGCCTCGTTCTCGTAGCCCGGCGCGGTGAGGTCGAAGCGGTCGTGGACCTCCTCCCAGCGGCGCTCGGTGGTCCCGGTGCCGATGCCGTAGCGCTTCTCCTCCGCGGTGCCGCGGCCCTTGAAGTACTGGTTGAAGTTCTCCTCGCCCGAGAGCACGGTGCCCCAGGGGGTGGTGCCGCCGGCGCAGTTGTTCAGGGTGCCCAGCACGCGGGTGCCGGTGGGGTCCTCGACGGTCTTCAGCAGCGCGTGCCCGGCGGCGGGGCCGGTGACCGTGAAGGGGGTGGTGCCGGTGATGCGGCGGTTGCGGCGGCCGCCGCGGACGTACTCCCACTTGGCACCCTGCTTGGTGCGCTTGAGGTCCACGATGGACAGGCCGTGCGCCTCGATGGCGGCGTCCACGACGTCCGTGAAGTTCGAGGCGATGTACGCCGGCGGGAACATGATGTATTCGTTCGTGTACTCGTGGTTGGACACGAGGTAGCCGGAGCGGTCGTTCCCGCCGTCCGAGATGATGTTCAGGTAGTCGTTGTTGTAGCCGAACTGCCCGGCCTGCGAGGCGCCGGTCTGGTGCAGGATGTCGAACTCCTCGGAGTCCGCGAAAAGGGGGTCGCCCCAGCGGATCACGGTGCCCCAGTCGTAGCCCTCGGGCACGGTGACGGTGTCCACGGTGCGCGGCACCGGCGCGATCGCCCGGTAGTCCAGCTTGCCGCCGCCGCGCGGGGCCGCGCCGTTGTCCGCGAGCGCCTCGGGGGCCTGGGCCACCTGCGCGCCGATGACGACGGCGGCCGCCAGGCCGCCGCCCACGCCGAGGGCCGCGCGCCGCGAGATCGCGGTCTCGGCGATCTCCTGGAACGTGGTGTTGGCCGAGGTGTTCGGCATGGGGTGCGAGCAGGCGTTGCCGCACTTCAGGGCGCAGGTGACGGCGGAGCGGTTGCCGCGGGTGTGGCCGGCCATGGGCAGGAGGCGCTTGAGCATGAGGAGTCCTTCTCGACGCGGGGAGTGATCCGGTCCGCGCAGCGCGCCCGACGGGCGGGGCGGACCCGGGCCTCACTGTGGCCCGCCATTCGATCGGTCCGCTGGCCCGCAGGTGAACCGCCAGGGAACACTTGCCGCCCGCCGGATTTCGTCCCGCCGCCGTGACCTATTGGCCCCGGCTGTGCCCGACCTCAGCCCCTGCCGTCGTCTCGTTCAGCGGCCGCCGGCGGCGAGGACGGCGTGCGCCGCGGCCACCCGGTCCCGCCACCACGCGTGGGTGCGCTCGTCCGCGCGGACCCGGGCGAGCAGCGCCGGGTCCGGCTCGGGGGCCCGCTCCCCCGGCGCCTCCAGGACGCCCTGCCGCGGCGTCCAGGCCGGGGTGACGACGTCGTCATCGAACAGCGCCGCCGTGCCGAGCCCGCACGCGTGCGGCAGCGCGGGCAGGTGCGCGGCAAGGGCGGCGCCGCCGGCGATGCCCACCGACGTGTCCAGCGCAGAGGAGACGACGGCGGGCAGGCC
>NZ_JANQCJ010000053.1:0-13919 GCF_024723355.1 Micrococcus sp. HG099
CCCACGCGTGGCTGAGCCGCATCGCGGCGCGCGCCCCGGGCAGCCGTGCCGCCGCGCGCAGCCGGCCCGCGCCGAGCACCACCTCCTGCTCCCACACCACCGTGCAGCCGCCCGCGCCCTCCGCCGCGCCGTCGTGGACCGTCACCCGCACGGTGCCCCTGAGGTCCCCGTCCAGGCGGGCGACCAGGCGCCCGCGCTCGCGGTCGTCCAGCTCCCGGGCCATCACGAGGCGCACCGGGACGAGCCCGCGCAGCAGCACCGCGACGCGCGGGGCGCCGTCGTGGCCGGCCCCGTCGATCCGGCGGGCGCGGGAGACGCTCGGCCACCACGTCGGGTAGCCCAGCGGGTCGGCCAGGAGGGCGGCCACCTCGGCCGCGGGCCGCGGCACGGCCCAGCGATGCGTGAACCGGAAGGGCTGGCGGGCGAAGGCGGGCATGGGCCCAGTGTGTCCGGGCCCGGGGGTGCGCGGCGAGGCCGGGACGACGCCGACACGACGACGCCGGCCCCCGCCGTGGAGGCGAGGGGCCGGCGTCGGGAGGCCGCGCGGGGCGCTGGATCAGCCCTTGCTGTAGTCGAAGAAGCCCTTGCCGGACTTCCGGCCGAGCTCACCGCGGGCCACCATGTCCCGCATGAGCTGCGGCGGGGCGAAACGCTCACCCAGCTGGGACTCGAGGTACTCGGCGATGCCCAGGCGCACGTCCAGGCCCACGATGTCCGTGAGCGCGAGCGGGCCGACCGGGAACTTGTAGCCCAGCACCATGGCGGCGTCGATGTCCTCGGGGGAGGCCACACCCTCCTCGACCATGCGGATGGCCTCGAGGGCGATCGCCACGCCCAGGCGCGACGAGGCGAAGCCGGGGGCGTCCTTCACGACGACCGGGGTCTTGCCCAGGCCGCGCACCCACTCGGTGGTGAGGGCCTTGAGCTCGTCGCCGGTCTGGGTGCCGATCACGACCTCCACGAGCTTCGACGCCGGCACCGGGTTGAAGTAGTGCAGGCCGCAGAAGCGCTCGGGGCGGCGCAGGTGCGTGGCGATCTCGTCCACGGACAGGGAGGAGGTGTTCGTGGCCAGCCACGCGTCCTCGCGCAGGTGGGACTCGACGTCGGTGAGGGCGTCGATCTTGACCTGCATGTCCTCGAAGACGGCCTCCACCACGAGGTCGCAGCGGGCGAAGTCGGCGCGGTCCACGGACACGGTCAGGCGCTGCGCCCACACGTCCAGGTTGCCGTCGATCTTGCCGCGCTCGAGGGAGGCGGCGAGGTCGGACTCGATGCGCTCCTTCGCGGCCTCGGCGGACTGCGGGTCGCGCTCCACCACCACGACCTCGGACGAGCCGGAGGTCAGGAAGGCGTGGGCGATGCCGCCGCCCATGCGGCCGCCGCCGAGGACGCCGACGACGGCGGGCAATGACGCGCGGGAGGTGTCAGGGGTCTCGGTCATGTCAGTCCTCACTTCTTCTTGCGGTCCAGGAACGCCTGCATGCGCTCGAACTTGGCCTCGGACTCGAACAGGATGGCCTGCGCGATCTCGTCCACGTGGGGGTGGGCCTCGCGCGGCAGGTGGAACACGCGCTTGGACAGACGCACCGCCAGCGGGTCCTGCTTGGCGATGCGGTCCGCCAGGGCGTGCGCGGCCTCCTCGAGGGCATCCGGCTCGTGCAGCTCGGTGACGAGCTTGAGGTCGAGCGCCTCCTGGGCGTCCAGGATGCGGCCGGCCAGCAGCAGCTCCAGGGCCACCGGCTCACCCACCAGCTCCTTGAGGCGCCACTGCGCGCCCGCAGCGGCGGTGATGCCCAGGCCGGTCTCCGGCTGGCCCATCTTCAGGGACGGGGTGGCGATGCGGAAGTCGGCCGCGTAGGCCAGCTCCGCGCCGCCGCCGAGGGCGAAGCCGTCGATCGCCGCGATCACGGGCATGGGCAGCCGGTGGATGCGGTCGAAGACCTGCGAGTTCACGCCGCGCAGGGCGTCGTCGCGACGGCGCTCGCGCAGCTGTCCGATGTCTGCGCCGGAGGCGAAGATGCCGGAGAACGTCCCCGGCTCGCGCTTCGACTCCACCTGCGTGCCCGAGATGATCAGGATCTTCGGCTCGCGTTCGAGATGGGCGCAGAGTTCGTGGAACTCGTCGACCATGGTCTGGTCGATGGCGTTGCGCACGCCCGGGCGGTCCATGCGCGCGTGGACGCGGTCCTCACGCTCCTCGACGCGCAGTGCCGTGAAGTGGCTGAAGTCGGTCATCTGCTCAGACCTTCTCGACGAGCATCGCGGAGCCCTGGCCCACACCCACGCACATCGTGGCCAGGCCCCTGTCCGCGCCCTCGCGTTCCATCCGACCGAGCAGCGTGACCACGAGACGGGAGCCCGAGGAGCCCAGCGGATGGCCCAGGGCGATCGCGCCGCCGTCGGCGTTGACGATCTCCGGGTCCAGGCCGAGGCGGCGGATGGTGCCCAGCGACTGGGTGGCGAAGGCCTCGTTGAGCTCGACGGCGCCCAGATCCGCCACGGACCAGCCGGAGCGCTCGAGGGCCTTCTCGGTGGCCGGGACGGGGCCCAGTCCCATGATCTCGGGGGCCAGGCCCGCCGAGGTGGACTCCACGACGCGGGCGCGCGGGGTCAGGCCGTACTTCTGCGCGGCCCGCTCGGAGACGACGAGGATCGCCGAGGCGCCGTCGTTGAGGGAGGAGGAGTTGCCGGCGGTGACCACGCCGTCCTTCTTGATGATCGGGCGCAGGCCGGCGAGCACCTCGGGGGTGGAGCCGGGGCGGGGGCCCTCGTCCGTGTCCACGACCGTCTCGGCGCCCTTGCGGCCCTTGACGACGACGGGCACGATCTCGTCCGCGAAGCGGCCGGCCTCGATGGCGGCCAGCGCACGCTCGTGCGAGCGGGCGGCGAAAGCGTCGGCGTCCTCGCGGGTGATGCCGTCCACCTCGCCGACCTCCTCGGCTGTCTCCGGCATGGAGAAGGTGAACTTCTCCCCGAACTCGCCGTCCGCGAAGCGCGGGTTCACGAAGCGCCAGCCGATCGCGGTGTCGAAGGCCGCGCCGGGCTTGGCGAACGCCGTGGTCGGCTTCTCCATCACCCAGGGGGCGCGGGACATCGACTCGACGCCTCCGGCCACGACGACGTCGGCCATCCCGGAGCGCACCATCGCGGTGGCGATGCCGATCGCGGACATGCCCGAGGCACAGAGGCGGTTCACGGTGATGCCCGGGACGGTGTCCGGGAAGCCGGCCAGCAGCCAGGCCATGCGGGCGACGTTGCGGTTCTCCTCGCCGGCGCCGTTGGCGTTGCCGAGGATGACATCGTCCACGACCGACGGGTCGATGCCGGCGTCCTCGATCACGGCCTTGATGGTCAGGGCGGCGAGGTCGTCGGGGCGGACGGAGGAGAGCGCACCGCCGTACCGGCCGACGGGGGTGCGCTTGCCGCTGACGAGCAGGGCCTGCGAGGGGGTGCTGGACATGGGTACTCCTTGGTTCGGCAGCGACGGACGACGGCGCGGCGAATTACCGACCGTGCGTTCAGGATTCAGTATCCCGGGCGGGTGTGACGCGGGTCAACCGATGGGCGGGGTGTGACGGGGCGGGGCGGATCGATCACCGGTGCCGGGCGGGGCCGGATCCGGGGGACAGGGCCGGCGGGATGGGGTTCACTGGGATGAGGCGTGACGGCCGCCACATCTCCGGGCGGCCCGTCGACGCGTCCCCACCCCCCACGGAAGGCCTCACCATGACCGAGAACACCGTCCTGACCTGCGCCGAGCTGCTCGCCGCCGTCTCCGCCCCCGAGGGCGCCGGCGTGGAGGTCCGCGACCCCGCCACCGGCGAGGTCGTCGGCCGCGCCCCGCAGAGCACCGCGGAGGACCTGGATGCCGCCGTCGAGCGCGCCCATGCCGCCCAGCGCGACTGGGCGAAGCTGTCCCACGAGGAGCGCTCGGCGCACCTGCACCGCGCCGCGGACGCGATCGAGGCCAACGCCGCCGCCCTGGCCGAGCTGCTCTCCCGCGAGCAGGGCAAGCCCGTGAAGAACGGCCCCAACGCGATGTTCGAGGTCGGCGGGTGCGTCGCGTGGACGCGTTCGGCCGCGTCGTTCCCCATGGAGCCCGAGGTGGTGGTGGACGACGAGTCCGGCCGCTCCGAGGTGCACTGGGTGCCGCTGGGCGTCGTCGGAGGCATCGGTCCGTGGAACTGGCCGATGATGATCTCCGTCTGGCAGATCGCCCCGGCCCTGCGGATGGGCAACACCATCGTGCTCAAGCCCTCGGAGTACACGCCGCTGTCCGTGCTGGCACTGGCCCACGTGATGAACACGGCGCTCCCGGCGGACGTGCTGCAGGTGCTGCCGGGCGACGGCGCGCTCGGCCGCGCGTTCACCGCGCACCCGCGCATCGACAAGATCACCTTCACCGGCTCCACCGCCACGGGCAAGGCGATCATGAAGGGCGCCGCGGACGACCTCAAGCGCCTCACCCTCGAGCTCGGCGGCAACGACGCCGGCATCGTCCTGGACGACGCCGACCCGAAGGCGATCGCCGAGGGCCTGTTCTGGGGCGCGTTCATCAACACCGGCCAGACCTGCGCGGCCCTCAAGCGCCTCTACGTGCCGGACTCCCTGTACGACGCGGTGTGCGAGGAGCTCGTGGCCGTGGCGCGGCGGATGCCGATGGGCCCGGGCCTGGAGGAGGAGAACGTCCTCGGCCCGCTGCAGAACCGCGCGCAGTACGAGATCGTGGAGCGCCTCGTGCAGGCGGCGAAGGACGGCGGCGGGCGCGTGCTGCTCGGCGGCGACCCGGACCCGCAGCGCCCCGGGCTCTTCTACCCGACCACGATCGTCGCGGATATCGACAACGACAACCCGCTCGTGGCCGAGGAGCAGTTCGGCCCGGCGCTGCCGATCGTCCGGTACACGGACCTCGAGCAGGCGATCGAGTGGGCCAACGGCCTCGACGTCGGCCTCGGCGCCTCCGTGTGGAGCGCGGATCCGGAGCGCGCCAAGGAGGTCGCGATGCGCCTCGAGGCCGGCTCGGTGTGGATCAACAAGCACGGCACCATCGACCCGCGCGTGCCGTTCGGCGGGGTCAAGCACTCCGGCATGGGCCGCGAGTTCGGCGTGCTGGGCCTGAAGGAGATGGCCGAGGCCAAGTCCATCAGCGTCTGACGGCGGGGGCGCACGCCCCGACCCGGCACGACGACGGCGCCGCACCCTTCGCGCGAAGGGTGCGGCGCCGTCGTCGAGCAGCCCGCGGCCGCTCAGTCCGCGCTCGGCCGCTCCAGCTCGAACACCTCACCGAGGCCGCCCCACTCCATGCGGCCGAGCCGGGAGACGGGCCCCAGGGCGTCCGGGTCCGGCAGGATGCGGCCGCGGGCGTCCGTGGTGAGCACGTCCGTGTCCACGCTGACGTGCACCACGCGGCCCATCAGCAGGAAGCTGTCGCCCACGGGGTGCACCTCGTGCAGCCGGCACTCGAGCGCGGCGGGGGAGGCCGCGACCCGCGGGGGCCCGACGACGACGCTCGGCTCCGGCGTCAGGGACGCGGCGGCGAACTCGTCCACCTCGGGGGCGAACGGGGCCGAGGTCCGGTTGGCGGCCTCGGCCAGCGCACGCGTCACGAGCGAGACCGTGAACTCGCCGGTGGCCTCAGCGTTGCGCAGGGTGTCCTTGCGGCCGGTGGAGCCGATCAGCACGATCGGCGGCTCGCTCGAGGCCACGGTGAAGAAGGAGTGCGGCGCCAGGTTGGGCACGCCGTCCGCGGAGAGGGTCCCCACCCAGGCGATCGGGCGGGGGATCAGCAGGGACTTCACCAGGAGGGTGGTCTCGCGGTCGCCCAGGGCGGCGGGGTCGAACTCGGTGCGTGCGCTCATGCCCCCAGTCTCCCAGCCCGCGCGCCCCGCGCCGGGCGTCGGGCGCGAGACCGACCCCCGCAGCGCGCCCGCGCCCGCCCCCGAGGAGGGGGACGCCTTCATGGGCGACCACCAGGGCGCCCTGGACGGCCAGATCCACCACGAGGTGGACGTCACTGGGCCGATCCCCGTGTTCCGCCCGGGGCCGGGCGCCTCTCCGGGCGCGCCGCCGTAGTCCGGCTCAGGCCCGGCCGCCGGCCCCGCGCCCGGCCCCGCGCCCGGCGCGGACCGGGGCGGGCCTCACATGACCTCGTAGCGGCTGCACAGCATCAGGTAGACGCCGTAGAGCATCAGCCCGACCGCGAGCACCCCGAGGGCCGCCTCGCCGAAGGGCTGGGCCGCGAGCCCCTGGAGGGCCCCGTCGAGCCCGGTGGAGTCCTCGGGGTCCGCGGTCGCCGTCGAGACGAGGAACAGCACGCCCAGCGTGAGCAGCGCCAGGCCCTTGGTCGGGTAGCCCACGGTGTCGAGCGCCGTGACGGCGCGGTCCACGCGCGGGTCCGAGGCGTGCCGCAGGTCCTTGCGGAAGCGCCGCGTGACGCCCTTGACCACGTAGTACGCGGCCATGGCCACGAGCCCCGCGCCCGTCAGCAGCAGCACGACGACGCCGGCCGGGTGGCCCATCAGCCGCGCGGTGAGCGAGCTCGTGGCGCTGGCGGAGTCGGAGGTGCCGCCCAGCGCGTAGGTGCCGAAGACCACGGCGAGCGCCGCGAAGACCACGGCCTGCCCGGCGGCCTTGCCACGGGCCTTCCAGCGGTCCGCGCGGTCGCCGTCGCCGGCGGGCCACACCGCCTGGCCGAGGTTCCACAGCGCGAGGGCGGCGCAGCCGACCAGGCACGCCCAGATCACCGCGGTGCCCCCGGGCATGCCCGTCAGCGTCTGCAGCGCGCCGGTGGTGTCCGTGCTCTCCTGCTCGTCCCCGGCGGCCACGCGCAGGGCCAGCAGGCCGATCAGCAGGTGCAGCACGCCGTTGGCCACGAAGCCCACGCGCGCGGCGCGCTCCAGCCAGGGGTGGTCGGCGGCCTCTTGGGCCGCCTCGGCGACGCCAGAGCCCGGGACGGCCCCTGCATCCGGCCCCACGGCACTTTCGCTCGGGAAATCGTCGCTACCATCCCGAAATCCTGGGATGGTAGCGACGATTTCCCGCACGAAAGCGAGGTCCGGGGTGGGGGTCCGGAGCGGGGGTGGAGGGCCGGGCACGACGACGGCGCCGCACCCTTCGCGTGAAGGATGCGGCGCCGTTGTGGTGCGGGGCGGGACCGGTCAGGCGACCGGCTCGCGGGTGCCGGTCTCGGCGACGACGCCCTCGTCGTGCAGGTTGCGGTCCTGGATGCCCTTGGGGACGAACAGGACGGCGATGAGGGAGACCGCGGAGATGATGATCATGTACCAGGCCACCGGGACCCAGCCGCCGTCGTTGAGCAGCAGGTCGGCGATCAGCGGGGCGAACGCGCCGCCGATGATGGCGCCGATCGCGTAGCCGATGGACACGCCGGAGAAGCGGACGCGGGCCGGGAACATCTCGGCGTACATGGCGGACTGCGGGCCGTAGGACGGGCCGAGGCCGATCGAGAGGATGAACAGGGCGGCCGCGAACATCGGCAGCGAGGCGGTGTTCATCATCTGGAACATCGGGAACGCCCAGGCGATGATGAGCGCGTAGCCCGCCACGAAGGCAGTCTTGCGGCCGATCTTGTCGGAGATCCAGCCGCCGAACAGGGTGAAGATGAACCAGCCGAAGCCGCCCACGAGCGCCGCGATCAGGGTGTCGCTCGGCGCCATGCCCAGGTTCTTCTGGCCGTACTTGGAGAACCAGGCGATCACCAGGTAGCCCACCGCGTTGTTGGCGGCGAAGATCAGGGCCGCGAGGACGACCTCCTTGGTGTGGTTCCGGAAGAGCTCGCCCAGCGGGGCGGACTCGTCCTTCTTCAGCTGCTGCATCTCCTTGAACACCGGGGACTCCTCCACGGCCTTGCGGATGATGTAGCCGATGAAGATGAGGATCACGGAGATCAGGAACGGGATGCGCCAGCCCCAGGCGAGGAACTGCTCGTTGGTCATGGAGGCGCGCACGGCGAAGAGGACGCCCGTGGCCAGGAGCATGCCGAGCGGCACGCCGATCTGCGGGGCGGAGCCGAACAGGCCGCGCTTGCCGCGGGGGGCGTGCTCCACGGAGAGCAGCGCCGCGCCGCCCCACTCGCCGCCGGCCGAGAAGCCCTGCAGCAGGCGGAAGACCACGAGGAGGATCGGGGCCCAGATGCCGATGGAGGCGTAGGTGGGCAGCAGGCCGATGAGCACGGTGGCCGCGCCCATGCCGATCAGGGTCAGGGACAGCACGAGCTTGCGGCCGAAGCGGTCGCCCATGTGGCCGGCCACGATCGCGCCCAGGGGGCGGACGAGGAACGAGATGCCCAGCGAGGCCCACGAGGCGATCTGCGCGCCCTGCTCGCCCATGGGGGCGAAGAACAGGGGCGCGAACACCAGGGCGGCGGCCTGGGCGTAGATGAAGAAGTCGTACCACTCGATGGTGGTGCCGACGAGGGTGCCGGCGAGGACCTTGCGCTCCTCGGCGCGGTCGCGCGTGCGAGCGGGGTGCTCGGCGCCGTGCGCGGCTGTGGTGTGGCTCATGGGTGCTCCTGGGATGCGGGGAAGCGGCCGACCGTGAGACGGCGGCGGGACGGTGTGGTTCCCGACCGATCGGTCGGGAAGTGATACACGTCACCGTATACGATCTCTGTGACTCACGCCACGATCTGGGCTGATGACGGGAATGTGACGCGGCCGGGCCGGGACGACGGCGCCGCGCCCCCCGCGCGAAGGGTGCGGCGCCGTCGTCGGTGGCGGGGTGCGGCGGCTCAGCCGCGGCCCGTGAACTCCGGGCGGCGCTTCTCCTGGAAGGCCTCGAACCCCTCGGCGTAGTCGGCCGTGTTGCAGAGGTCGCCCTGGGCGATGTTCTCGGCGTCCAGGGACTCCCACAGGCCCACGCGCTCGTCACGGATCTGACGGACCAGCTCCTTGGAGGCGCGGAACGCCAGGGTGGCGCCCTGCGCGGCCTTCGCGGCCTTGGCGCGGGTGAACTCGAGCAGCTCGTCCGCGGGGACGGAGCGGGAGAACAGGCCCGCGCGCACGGCCTCCTCGCCGGAGATGAGCTCGGCGGTGTAGATCAGGTCCAGGGTGCGGTGGGCGCCCAGGCGCTCGGTGAACAGCCAGTGGCCGCCCGAGTCCAGGGTGGCGCCGAGGTTGGCGAACGGCGAGCCGATCTTGGCGTCCTCGGCCACGTAGACCACGTCCGTGGCGATCGCCAGGCCCAGGCCCACGCCCAGGCAGGCGCCCTGCACGGCGGCGAAGGTGGGCACGCCGATCTCGGACATGGCCCGCAGCACGGGGGTGACCTTGTCCCGCAGGTAGGCGGTGGCGTCGTCCTCGGCCGGGTCGACGGCGGAGATGTCGCGCCCGGCGCAGAAGCCGCGGCCCTCGCCGTGCAGCAGCAGCGCGCGCACCTCGCCGGACTCGACGCCGGCGGCGGCGCGGCGGTAGGCCTTGTGCAGGTCCGCCAGGGCGGCCTCGTCCAGGGAGTTCATCTTCTTCGGGGCGTTCAGGCGCACCTCGGCCACGCCGTCGGCGACCGTCATCTCGATCATGCTCACGTCGGAGTCCTCTCGGGAGGGGAAAGCGGGAGGGGGGATCCGGGCTCGGGGAGGGCCCGGGTGAGACGGCACCGGCCCGTCGGATCGACGGGCCGGTGCGGTCAGGGGGAGGATCAGGCGTCGTAGTCGACGGTGATCGAGTCGGACGTGGCGCGGGTCTGGCAGGTCAGCACGTAGCCGGCCTCCACCTCGTCCTTCTCCAGGGCGTAGTTCTCGTCCATCTCGTACTCGCCGTCGGTGACCTTGGCGCGGCAGGTGCCGCACACGCCGCCGGCGCAGGCGAAGGGGACGTCCGAGCGCACGCGCAGGGCGGCGTTGAGGATCGTCTCGTGCGCGGACTTGGGGGACTCGACCTTGCCGGAGAGTCCGTCCAGGTTGAACTCGATGGTGACGTTGTCGCCCGAGGGGTCCGCCTCCACGACGCGGCCGGAGTGGCCCTGCGGGTTCTCCGGGCGGCCGGTGGTGAACAGCTCGAAGCGGACGTCGTCCTCGTCCACGCCGCGCGCGGAGAGGGTCTCGCGGGCCAGCTGGACCAGCTCGAACGGGCCGCAGAGGAACCACTCGTCCGTGCCGTCCACGTCGATGACGCGGTCCAGCAGGGTGGTGAGCTTCTCGGCGTCGATGCGGCCGGACAGCAGCGGGGACACGCGCTGCTCGCGGGAGAGCACGTGGTGCACGGTGAAGCGCGCCGGGTACTTGTCCTTGAGGTCGCCGATCTCCTCGGCGAACATCACGTCCATGGCGGAGCGGTTGGCGTAGACCAGGTCGAAGCGGGAGGTCTCCGAGGCGGCCAGCACTGCCTTCGCGATCGCCATGATCGGGGTGATGCCCGAGCCGGCGGCGAACGCCACCAGGTGCGTGTTCTTGTTCTGCGCGACCTTCTCCGCCGCCACCTTCTCGGCGTCGTTGAGCGAGGTGACGTGGGAGCGCGACGTGAACGCGCCCTGCGGGTTCATCACGTCGATCTTCTCGCCCACCTCGAGGACCTCGTTGGCCCACGTGGAGAACTTGCCGCCGATGTCCTTCTTCACGGCCACGCGGATCTCACCGCGCTTCGGGATCGCGCAGATGGAGTAGGAGCGGCGGACCTCCTGGCCGTCCAGCTCCTTGCGCAGGGCCACGTACTGGCCCGGCACGTAGTCGTAGTCGTCGGCGAGCTCCTCGGGCACCGCGAAGGTGACCTCCACGGAGTCGTCGGTCAGGCGGCGCAGCTCCGACACCTCGAGGGTGTTGAACGTGGCGCGGCGCTTGCCGGTGGCGGGGGTGACGGTGGTCTCGGTCATCAGTGCACCTTGAAGTAGTCGAAGGGCTCGAGGCACTCCCGGCAGGTGTACAGCGCCTTGCAGGAGGTGGAGCCGAAGCGGGTGATCTCGCGGGTGTTCAGGGAGTGGCAGCGCGGGCACTTCACGGCCATGCCGATCATGACCGGCCCGTCCGTGGTGCGCGCCGAGGGCGGGGCGATGCCGTACTCGGCGAGCTTGGCCTTGCCCTCGTCCGTCATCCAGTCCGTGGTCCACGCCGGCTGGAGCACCAGGCGGACCTCGGACTCCTCGAACCCGGAGCGCTCGAGCGCCCGGGAGACGTCCGTGGTGATGGTGTCCATGGCGGGGCAGCCGGAATAGGTGGGCGTGATGACCACGACGGCCTTCTCGCCCTCGGCCCGTGCCTCCCGGAGGATCCCCAGGTCCGCGATGGACAGCACGGGGATCTCCGGGTCGTGCACGGTGGAGGCCGCATCCCAGACCCGTGCGTCGGCGGGGTCGGCGGGGCGCAGCTCGCTGGCGGTGGTCACCAGGACGCTCCCGGGTGACGGCGGGCCAGGGACTGCATCTCCGCGAGGATGTACCCGCGGTACTCGCTCATCGCGCCGGAGCGGTCGCCGCCGCGGGCGGTGCCCGTGGTCGGGACCTCCAGGCCGGCGGCCTCGATGGCCTCGCGGATGCGGGACATCGTGGGCTCCTCGAGCGAGGACGGCAGCACGGCGATCCCCTGCTCGGCCAGCGGGCGGGTGGTCTCGTCGTCATGGAAGAGCTCGGGCAGGTAGGGCCACAGCTCGTCCAGGCCCCGCTGCATGCGGAACTTCGACTCGTCCGTGCCCAGGCCCAGGCGGTTCAGCCACAGCGCGGCGTGGTCCTGGTGGTATAGGACCTCCTTGAGCGCCTTGTCCGCGATCGCGGCCAGGGTGGCGTCCGTGGACTCCTTCAGGCGGGTGTACAGCTCGAACGCGTAGAACGAGTAGTACAGCTGGCGGGCGATCGTCTTGGCGAAGTCGCCGTTCTCGGCCTCCACGAGGCGGACGGAGCGGAACTCCTCCTCGTCGCGGAAGTAGGCGAGCTCGTCCTCGGACTTGCCCCACGCGGTGCCCGCATAGCTCAGGAGGAAGCGGGCGTGGCCCACGAGGTCCAGGGCGATGTTGCCCAGGGCGATGTCCTCCTCGAGCTCGGGGGCCCGGGAGATCCACCAGGACAGGCGCTGGCCGAGCATGAGGGCGTCGTCGCCGAGGTACAGGGCGTAGCGCGCCGTCTCCTCGGAGGCCTTCTGCTCGCCGGAGGCGATCTCCTCGGCGGTGATGGCCACGCCGGCGGAGTGCTTCGTGGCGGAGTCGTTGGTCGCGAAGCTCACAGGTGCGGCACCCCCTCGGACTGCTGGTAGTAGGTGGCGTGGCGGTAGGACTTGCCCTGCGGGGACTCGAAGAAGCCGCCCTTGGAGTCCGGGTCGGAGGCCGCGATGGCCTCGGCCGGGACGACCCACACGGAGGTGCCCTCGTTGCGGCGCGTGTACAGGTCACGCGCGTTGCGCAGGGCCAGGGACGCGTCCGGGGCGTGCAGCGAGCCGGCGTGCACGTGGGAGAGGCCGCGGTTCGCGCGGACGAAGACCTCCCACAGGGGCCAGGCGTTGGATGCGGCGGTGTTCTCGCTCATGGGTCAGGCTCCGATCAGGTGGGTCTCGGCCGGGGCGTGCTGCTCGGCCTGGCGGCGGGCGTAGGCGGCGGCGTCGCGGACCCACGCACCGTCCTCATGGGCCTGGATGCGGCGGGCCATGCGCTGGGTGTTCATGGGGCCGTTGCCCTTGATGACGGACATGAACTCGTCCCAGTCCAGCTCGCCGAAGTCGTAGTGGCCGCGCTCCTCGTTCCACTTCAGGTCCGGGTCCGGCAGGGTCAGGCCGAGGGCCTCGGCCTGCGGGACGATCATGTCCACGAAGCGCTGGCGCAGGTCGTCGTTGGAGAAGCGCTTGACCTTCCAGTCCATGGACTGCTTCGAGTTGGGGGAGTCCTCGTCCGGGGGGCCGAACATCTGCAGGGCCGGGCCGTAGAAGCGGTCGACGGCGTCCTGGGCCATCTGCTTCTGCTCCGGGGTGCCGTGGGAGAGCTCGTAGAGGATCTCCCAGCCCTGGCGCTGATGGAACGACTCCTCCTTGCAGATGCGCACCATGGCGCGGCCGTAGGGGCCGTAGGAGGCGCGGCACAGCGGCACCTGGTTGCAGATGGCGGCGCCGTCGACGAGCCAGCCGATCGCGCCCATGTCCGCCCAGGTGCGGGCCGGGTAGTTGAAGATCGAGGAGTACTTCGCGCGGCCGGTGAGCAGCTGGTCGTTCAGCTCGTCGCGGCCGGTGCCGAGGGTCTCGGCGGCGGAGTACAGGTACAGGCCGTGTCCGGCCTCGTCCTGGACCTTGGCCATGAGGATCGCCTTGCGCTTCAGGGAGGGCGCGCGGGTGATCCAGTTGGCCTCGGGCTGCATGCCGATGATCTCGGAGTGCGCGTGCTGGGAGACCTGGCGGGTCAGGGACTTGCGGTAGGCCTCCGGCATCCAGTCGCGGGGCTCGATGCGCGAGTCCTCCGCGATCAGGCGATCGAAGTTCTCCTGGCCGGCCGCATCCTCGGGGGACGGGACGGAGGCCAGGCGGGTGGTGGAGCTGGTCTGCGTCATGGGGTTCACCTCACGCTGAGTGCGGGCTGATTCCGTGGTCAAGGTGCGCGGGCGCGCACCGAATTACTGACCGCTCGTTCAGGATAGGTCAGGGTGTGACCCCGGTCAACACGTCCTTCCCTGTGCGACGTCGGCCGGATCCGCCCGCCTCCGCCCTCTGCTCCTGCACAGCCCGCGCCGGGCCCCCGCCCGTCCCCGGGCGGGCCGCCGCGGCCCCGCGGGCCCGCGCGTCGTCCCTACGGTGACCGCATGCTCCAGCTGATCGGACCCCAGCACCTGGCCGCGGCCCTGCAGGCCGCCGGCCTCGACGACGACGCCGCCCGCCTCCTCGCGTGGGCGGACCCCGCCCGCCGGGACCGGGACGCCGCCCAGGCCGCCCTCGACGAGCTGGCCGTGGCGCAGGAGTCGCTGCGCGGCGCACTGGCCGGCCTGGCCGCCGCCGCCCGGGA
>NZ_JANQCJ010000054.1:0-13871 GCF_024723355.1 Micrococcus sp. HG099
GTCCTGAGCCCTCTGACCTCCGACAAGTCACCCGAAACGCGCCCCCGCACGCGGGCCGGCAACACGGCGTCACACGACAGCGGCCGGTCGCCCCCGGCGGTGCCGGCTCGGCCGGGTGTGACGTCGCCGAGGACGCACCCGGTCGGGGATTCGGCCCGCGTCCGGCCGCGGGGATGGACTGGGGGCCAGGACCCTTCCCCCTCGAACGTCAGGAGCCACCCATGGCAGAGCACCCCGCCGCCCGCCCCGAGCAGGACGCCACCACCTCCACATCCGCCGCCACCTTCACGTCCCCCGCCTCCCGCGCGGGCCGCGAGCTGCTGTTCAACGCGTTCGACATGAACTGCGTGGCCCACCAGTCGCCGGGCCTGTGGCGTCACCCGGAGGACCGCGCCCGGGACTACAACACCCTCGGCTACTGGACGCACCTGGCGCAGACGCTCGAGAAGGGCCTGTTCGACGGACTGTTCATCGCCGACGTCCTCGGCCCCTACTCGGTCTACGGCGGCACCGCGGAGGCGGCGATCCGCTCGGGCGCCCAGACCCCGGTCAACGACCCGTTCCTCCTGGTCTCCGCGATGGCCGCCGTCACCGGGCACCTGGGCTTCGGCGTCACGGCCGGCACCGCATACGAGCACCCGTACCCGTTCGCCCGCCGCCTGGCCACGCTCGACCACCTCACGGGCGGCCGCGTCGGCTGGAACGTGGTGACCGGCTACCTGCCCTCGGCCGCGCAGAACATGGGCCAGGACGACCAGATGGAGCACGACGAGCGCTACGAGCACGCGGACGAGTACCTCGACGTCGTCTACAAGCTGCTCGAGGGCTCGTGGGAGGACGACGCCGTCCGCTACGACAAGGAGACCGGCGTCTTCGCGGACCCGGCGAAGGTCCATGACATCCGCCACGAGGGCCGGTACTTCAAGGTCCCCGGCGCCGCCGTCACCGAGCCGTCCCCGCAGCGCACCCCCGTGATCTACCAGGCCGGCGCCTCGACGCGCGGCCGCGCCTTCGCCGGCAAGCACGCCGAGGCCGTGTTCATCAACTCCCCCACGAAGGAGCTGACGGCCGCCACCGTGAAGAAGATCCGCCAGGCCCTGGTGGACGCCGGCCGTGACCCGTACGACGTCAAGATCTTCGCGATGCAGACGATCGTCACCGGGGCCACCGACGAGGACGCGCGGGCCAAGTACGACGACCTGGCGCAGTACGTGGACCCGCTGGGCGGCCTCGTGCTCATGTCCGGCTGGATGGGCATCGACCTGTCCCAGTACGACCTGGACGAGCCGATCGGGGACGTGAAGTCGAACGCCATCCAGTCCGCCGTGGAGACCTTCCAGAAGGCCTCCGGCACGGACGAGGAGTGGACCGTGCGCAAGCTCGCCGAGTGGGTGGGCATCGGCGGCTTCGGCCCCGTGATCGTGGGCGGCGGCGAGTCCGCGGCCCGCCAGCTCGTCGAGTGGGCCGACGAGACCGACGTGGACGGCTACAACCTCGCCTACCACATCACCCCGGGCACCTTCGAGGACGTCGTGGAGTTCGTGGTCCCGGAGCTGCAGAAGCTCGGTCGCTACAAGACCGCGTACACGGACGGCACTCTGCGCCACAAGCTCTTCAGCCGCGGCGACCACCTGCCGGAGGGCCACCACGGCGCGTCCTTCGCCCTGCGCCGCCGGGGCTGACGACGGCGGCCCGCGGTCGGGCATGCCCAGCTCGGCTCGGTAGGGTGACCGGCAGTGGCCGCGGCGTCCTGCCGCGGCCGGCAGCCCCAGGAGGAGAACATGCAGCGCAGACGTGCCGTCCGCGCGGTCGGGCTCGGCGCCGCGGGCGTCCTGGCCCTGGCCGGGTGCGCCGCGGAGCCGCAGTCCGCGGGCGAGGCCTGGCAGCAGGCCCGCACCCAGCTGGACGAGGCCCAGACCGTGCGCCTCGAGACCGCCCACACCACCGGCCGTCAGGGCCCGAACACCGTCCGCTGGGATATCGCGGGCCGGCTCGACGGCTCCAACGGCGACGCGAAGGGCGTGATCCAGGCGGGTCACGAGTCCCACATGACCATGGAGACCCGCACCGTGGGGGAGGACTCCTACGTGCGGGTCAGCATTGACGGCGCCGACTTCGCGGACGACGTCCAGCTGGCGTACGCGGATCCGCAGTGGCACCGCACGCCCGCCGGGCAGGAGCAGGAGCGGCCCCTGAAGGAGCTGCTGGAGCAGATCGGCCTGCCGTCCGCCGACGCCCTCGAGGGCGCCGAGGTCCGCGCCGAGGAGGTCGGCTGGGCCGGCGAGACCGCCCACCGCTACGCGGTGCCCCAGGAGGTGGCCGCGGCCGCGATGGGCCAGGGCGACTCCACGCTGCTGCACTCCTTCACGGTGGACGACGACGGCGGCCTGCTGGCCCTCACCGTGGACGACGGCCGCGCCCTGCGCCAGTACGCCCTGAGCGACTGGAACGAGATCGACCCGGCCGAGGCGCCGGAGGAGGTGGCCGAGTGATGCCCCGCCAGAACCCGACCGGCCGCGCCCGCCGCGGCCTGCCCCTGGCCGCCCTCGGCGCCGCCGCGGCGCTGGTGCTCACCGGCTGCGGGGCCTCCGGCGAGGACGCGTCGGCCGCGTGGGACCGCGCCCGCACCCAGCTCGAGGAGACGGACTCGGTGCGCATGGTCACCGAGCTGCGCTCCGACGCCCCGCAGGCCGGCAACCGCACGCCCGAGTCCGTGGACCTCTCCGGCCCCGTGGACGGCTCGTCCATGCGGTACGTGAGCACGTACGAGGACGGGGACCTCATCACCCGGGACGAGTCCCGCGTGGTGGACGGCACCGCGTACTCGCGGTTCACGGTGGAGCGCCGCGGCGCGAGCGGCGAGGACCGCCCCGCCTACGTGGAGCGCTGGACCGCCGCCCCGCACACGGGCGACCCGCGGGCCACGGGGATGGGCGCCATGGTGTCCTCCCTGCTGGGCTCGCTGCCCGAGTCGGGCGGCCTGGAGGACGTGGCCGTGGACGCGGACGGCATCCGCCGCAGCGGCCAGGACGCGGTGCGCTACGTCCTGGACGAGCCGCTCTCGGTGGCGGACGACGGCGTCGCGATGACCGCGTTCACCGTGTCCGAGGAGGACGGCCGCCTGCTCACCGTGGAGACCGAGTCCGCGGGCACGAAGGCCGTGGTGACGGTCTCCGAGATGGGCGACGTGGAGCCGCTGCAGGCCCCGCCGTCCGACGAGGTGCTCCCGCAGCAGCAGGGCCAGGGCGCCCCGGGCGCCGTGCCTCCGGGCGGCGCCCCGCAGGACGGCACCGCACCGGGTGCCGCCCCGGCCGAGCCGGTCCCGCCGACCGACGGCTGAGCCCCCCACGACGACGGCGGCCCGCCCCCCCGGTGAAGGGGAGGCGGGCCGCGGTGCGTGCGGGGAGGGTCAGCGGGTCTGCGGGCCCTCGTCGCCCAGGGGGGTGGACGGGTCCGACACGATGTCCGGGTCGGCGCCGTGCGCGGAGGCGGTGGTGGTGTTCTCGTTGTTGGACTCGGTCACGCGGTCGTCGCGGACCTGGTCCTTGGAGCCGTTCTTGTTCATGGTGTCCTCCACCTTCGCCGTGGCCTTCTGGACCTGCTCGGAGTTCTTCACGTCAGCGAACTTCTGCTGCGCGGTCTCCTGCAGGTTGCCGACCTTCTGCTGGGTCTTCGGGTCGTTCCAGAACTTCTGGGCGTTCTGGGACATCTTCTCGAGGTTGCGGCGGCCCTCGGCGGAGCCGAGGAGGTAGCCGAGTGCGGCGCCGAGGCCCAGGGTGATGAGGCGCATGGTGTTGTCTCCTTTGTGTGACGGTGACCGCGGCGGCCGCGTTGTGCGGGCCGTGCGGCGCGCGTTCGCGCTGTTCTCGAGACACTTTCGTCACCCACGGGCGCCGAGTCAACGTGCGAGGTGCGCGACCGGGTCGTTCCGGGCGGCGGTCGGCGTTGACCGGGCGCGGGCCGGGGTGCTTCCGGCGATCCTCGGCCCGTCAGGAGCGCTCGGTCATGGCGCCGGCCCACAGCGTGGTGCCGGAGTGGGTGGGGTCACCGTCGAAGTGCTCGTGGGAGACGTCCACCACCGGGTAGCGGGAGAAGTCGATGCCCTCGGGGACGCGCAGCGTCGTGGAGGTGGATGAGATCGTGCCCAGGGAGATGAGCCGGCTGGCGTCGGCGTCGCGCAGCCACACCTCGTAGTAGCCTGCCGCCGCGTCCGGCACCTCGGGCACGTCCACCGTGAGCTCGAGGGAGCCGTCCGGCTCGCGGGTCATCTTGGCGCTGGCCGTGGTGCCCGTGGCGGCGACGGGGTCCATCTCGGCGTCGCCGATGACCTGGGGTTCAGCGACCGGTCCCGTCTCAGGCGCCTCGGAAGGTTGGAGGTTCAGCCAGACGGCGCCCCCGCCCACCAGCAGGCCCGCGACCGCCGCGGCGGCCGGCACCCACCACCGGGCTCCGGCTCCGCCCCGGCGACGGCTCCGGTGGGCGTCGAGGTCGGCGACGGTCGCAGGAGTGGCGGCAAGATCCCCCTCCGCCTCGATCGCGGCGGCCACCTTCTCCCACAGTCCGTGCGGAGGCTCCACCAGCAGCGGTTCGGCGCGCAGGGCCTCGATCACCCGCAGCGTGTCCCGCAGGTCGGCGCGCTCGCGCAGTGTGAGGGAGGTGACCCCGCGGGCGTGCAGGGCCTCGTCCAGATCCTCGGGGCGCGCACCGCCCTCGGCGAGCGCGGACACCAGGGCGTCGAAGGCGTCGTCGGAGAGCGCGCCGCGCGCGGAGTCCATGTCAGGCATCGTGCACCTCCTCGGTCCGGGTCATCGTGACCCGCAGCGCCGCGAGGCCTCGATGGATGTGTGACTTCACCGTGCCGAGCGGCATCTGCATCCGCTCCGCGATCTCCTTCTGCGGCAGGTCTTTGTGGAAGGCCAGCCGGAGGATCTCGTCCTGGGGTGGACCGAGCCGGTCCAGGGCGTCGTGGACGACGATCCTGTCCACGACCTCGTCGCTCACCGGGGTCAACGCCGCGCGGACTCCGCCACCACGGACCGCCTCCGCGGCCGCGCGGTCCCGTTCCCGCCCCCGGGCGGCGTGCTCGTCGGCGATGACGCGCCGGGTGATCCCCGTCAGCCAGGCGCCCAGGGGTCGGCGCGGGTCGTAGGTGTCACGGGAGCGCCACGCCCGCGTGAACACCTGCTGGGCCGCGTCCTCCGCATCCTCACGGTGGCGCAGGCCCACCATGCACAGGGAGAACACCATGCGGGCGTGCTCGGCGTAGACGTCCGCCATCGCGTCGGCGTGGCCGGCGGCGAACCGGTGCGCCAGTTCGGAGAGGTCGGTGCTCACATCGTCCTCCTCCGGTGTGCCGTGCGGACCACAGTAGCGGTCAGTCCGCGGGCAGGGCCACCACGACGACGTTTTCGTCGTAGGCGCCGAGCTCCTCGATCCACTCGCCGCCGCAGGTGACGAGCACCAGCTGCTCGGGCCCCTGGCGGGTCACGTACGGCAGCCAGTCGAGGGTGGCCTTCTGCAGGTGCTCCACCCGCGCCACGCGGTAGGGGTGTGCTGTCCCGGCGGCGTCCACCACCTGCAGCTCGTCGCCGATGCGGGCCTCGTCCAGGTGGTACAGGGCGCCGCGGTCCTGGTGGACCGTGTTGACGTGGGCGGCCAGCAGGGTGCTGCCGACGCCGCGGTCCGGGACGGACCCGAACCGGTACCACCCGGCCACGTCGGCGTCGTCGGGGATCTGCATCTCTCCGCCGTCGGCCATGCCCACAGACTCCACGGCCATGTCCACGCCGAGCGCGGGGTAGTTCAAGCGCGTGGGAGGAATCGGCGCCTGGACGGGGCGCGGCGTGGCCTGGCGGACGGGCACCGGTCTCCGCCCTGAGACGTCGCGCGCCCCGACCTCCCCCTCGTCCGAGACCGCGGTGGCGGCGTCGGACGGGCGGGAGGTGGCGGACGGACCGGCCGACTCGGCCAAGATGGCGGCGCCGGGGGCGGTGCAGCCCGTCGTCACCGCGGCGAGGCCCACGGCCAGGGCGACGGCGGCCGTTGCCCTGGCCGTGGTACGCCGGGTGGCGGCGGAGAGCCGATCAGGCACGGACGGCGGCCTTGCGACGGACGGCCATCGCCCCGCCCGCCAGGAGCGCCAGGGCGGCGACGCCGGCCCCGGCGTACAGCGCGGTGTCGTCCTGGGCGGCCGGAGCCATGCCCGCATGCACGTTCTCCGGAGCGGACTGCAGGCCCTCCACGGTCTGCGTGGCCAGGGCCAGCGTCTCGTCGGCGGCGGAGCCCCAGGCGTACACGACCGTGTTGACGCCCTCGGCGACCTCGACGTCGGCGGGGCCGATGACCGGGTCGGTCGTCCCGGCCACCGAGACGGCGGCCTCGAGGGTGGCGGCGGGCAGCTCCAGGGCCGCCTCGTCCGGGTTCGCCAGGCCGGGGACGGCCACGGCGCCGTCGGCCCACACGTCCACGGCCGGGGCGGCGGCGATGTGACGCACGGTGAGACGGCCCTCCCCCGCAGCGACCGGAGTGGTGTCGTTCTCGAACGCGGTCACGGTGGGGGCGCCCTGGGCGTCGAGATGGGCGGCGGCCGTGTAGTCGCCGCCACCGGCCAGGGTGAGGTCCACCGGGCCGAGCACGGGCGCGGAGTCGTCCTCGGCATCACCGGCGGTGATGGCCACCTCGTAATCACCCGCGGGCAGCTCGAGCGGGCCGGCCAGGGAGCCCGGGGTGAAGTCGTCGAGGGTGAGCTCGCCGTCCACATACACGTCCACGGTCAGGTCCGGGACCCCGTGGAGGACGGACAGCGTTGCCGTGTCGCCCTCCTGGGCGGCGGCGGCGAGCGGGGCCACGAGGGCCAGGCCGATGGCGGCGGTGACGGCGGTGGGGAGGGTCTTGCGCATGGTGTCGTCCTTTCAGAGTGCCCGGATGGGCCGTGAGGCGTGGGCATCCTTCGTGCTCACACCTGTACTACCGGCGTCACGTTCGAAAGGTTGCACTCGATGCGAAGAAATTTTCGCCGCTTCGTCCCAGCACGAAGCCGGCCCGCCCGGAAGACCGGACGGGCCGACGTCGTGCTTCCAGGGGCGCGGGCCGCCGTACTACCGCCCCGCGCCCCAGGCTCAGCCGAAGTGCTTCGGCAGGGTGGCCTCCCAGCCCTCGCGCAGCTCCGCGATCGGCAGGGTGAAGGCGTCCTGGACCTCGAGCGCCGCGGAGTCCGCGTCCACCACGCCGATCCGCGTGACGGTGTAGCCGCGGGCCGTGGTCATGTCCGTGAAGCGGACCTCCTCGGTGCGCGGCACGGCCACGACGGCGCGGGCCTGCGTCTCCGAGAACAGGGCGGTGAACAGGTCCACGCCGTCGCGGCGCAGCACCTCGTCCAGCACCACGCGGGCGCCCACGCCGTGGCGCAGCACCATCTCGGACAGGGTGGCCGCGAGGCCGCCGCCCGAGACGTCGTGCGCGGCGTCGATCATGCCGTCGCGGGACATGTTCACCAGCAGCTCGCCGAGCAGGCGCTCCTTGGCCAGGTCCACCTTCGGGGGCACGCCGCCGAGGTGGCCGCGCAGACGCGCGAACTCGGAGCCGTCCAGCTCGTCCGCGGTCTCGCCCAGCAGGTAGATCGCCTGGCCGTCCGCGTCCGGGGCGAAGCCGGAGGGGGTGCGGCGCAGCACGTCGTCCAGCTGGCCCAGCACCGCCACCGTGGGGGTGGGGTGGATCGGGGTGGCGCCGGTCTGGTTGTACAGGGAGACGTTGCCGCCGGTCACCGGGATGCCCAGGACCTGGCAGCCGTCGGCGAGGCCGCGCACGGCCTCGGCGAACTGCCACATCACGTCCGGGTCCTCGGGGGAGCCGAAGTTCAGGCAGTCGGAGACGGCCAGCGGCACGGCGCCCGCGGTGGTGACGTTGCGGTACGCCTCGGCCAGGGAGGCCTGGGCGCCCGTGTACGGGTCCAGGTAGGTGAACCGGTCGTTGCAGTCCGTGGCCAGGGCCACGCCCATGCCGGTCTCCTCGTCCACGCGCACCACGCCGGCGTCGTCCGGGGCGGCCATGGCGGTGTTGCCGCGCACGTAGCGGTCGTACTGGCGGGTGATCCAGGAGGTGTCCGCGAGGTTCGGGGAGCTCATCAGCTCCACGACGGCGGCGCGCAGCTCCTCGCCCGTGGCCGGCAGGTCGGCCCCGGCCTCGGAGGAGCGGAACGTGTCCGCCTGGACGCGGTCCTGCCACTCGGGGCGGGCGTACGGGCGCTCGTAGACCGGGCCGTCGTGGGCCACGGTGCGCGGGTCGACGTCGACGATGACCTCGCCGTCCCAGGTGATGACGAGGCGGCCGTCGCCCGTGACCTCGCCCAGCCAGGAGTACTCGACGTCCCACTTGGCCATGACGGCCTCGAACGCGGCCACGTTGTCCGGGGTCACCACGGCCATCATGCGCTCCTGCGACTCGGACATGAGGATCTCGCCCGGGGTCAGCGTGGAGTCGCGCAGCAGCACGTCGGTGAGCTCCACGCGCATGCCGCCCTCGCCGTTGGAGGCGAGCTCGGAGGTGGCGCAGGAGATGCCGGCGGCGCCGAGGTCCTGGATGCCCTCGACGAGGGAGTCGCGGAACAGCTCGAGGCAGCACTCGATGAGCACCTTTTCGGAGAAGGGGTCGCCGACCTGCACCGAGGGGCGCTTGGCGGGCTTGCCGTCGCCGTCGAAGGACTCGGAGGCCAGCACGGAGGCGCCGCCGATGCCGTCACCGCCGGTGCGGGCGCCGAACAGGACCACCTTGTTGCCCACGCCGGAGGCGTTGGCCAGGCGCAGGTCCTCGTGCTTGAGCACGCCCACGGCGAGGGCGTTGACGAGCGGGTTGCCCTGGTAGATCGGGTCGAAGCGGGTCTCGCCGCCGATGTTCGGCAGGCCCAGGGAGTTGCCGTAGCCGCCGATGCCGGCCACCACGCCGTGGAACACGCGGGCGGTGTCCGGGTGGTCGATCGCGCCGAAGCGCAGCGGGTCCATCACAGCCACCGGGCGGGCGCCCATGGAGATGATGTCGCGCACGATGCCGCCGATCCCCGTGGCCGCGCCCTGATAGGGCTCCACGTAGGAGGGCGAGTTGTGGGACTCGACCTTGAACGTCACGGCCCAGCCGTCACCGAGGTCGGTCACACCGGCGTTCTCGCCGATGCCCACCATCATGTGCTGCTTCATCTCGTCGGTGAGCTTCTCGCCGAACTGGCGCAGGTGCACCTTCGAGGACTTGTACGAGCAGTGCTCGGACCACATGACCGAGTACATGGCCAGCTCGGCCGCGGTGGGGCGGCGGCCGAGGATCTTCTTGATCTCGGCGTACTCGTTCTCCTTCAGGCCCAGCTCGGCCCAGGGCTGCTCGACGTCCGGCGTCGCCTGGGCGTCCGCGACCGTCTCGATGTTGAACTGCTGGCTCATGCATGGCCTCCACGGCTGGCGAGGGTGGTCAGGACGGAGGTGAAGAAGCCGAGGCCGTCCACGCCGGAGCGGGGGCCGGCGGCGGTGTCCGGGCCGAAGCCCGGCTCCACGGCGTGCTCCGGGTGCGGCATCAGGCCGACGACGTTGCCGGCCGGGTTCGCGATGCCCGCGATGTCCCGACGCGAGCCGTTCGGGTTCCAGCCCTGATAGCGGAACACCACGCGGCCCTCGGCCTCGAGGGCGTCGAGGGTCTTCTCGTCCGCCACGTACTGGCCGTCCTGGTTCTTCAGGGGCACGGTGATGGTCTGACCCTGCTCGAAGTCGCGGGTCCACACGGTGTCCGTGTTCTCCACGACCAGCTCCTGGTCGCGACAGATGAAGTGCAGGTGGTCGTTCTTGATCATCGAGCCCGGCAGCAGGTGCGACTCGGTGAGGATCTGGAAGCCGTTGCAGATGCCGAGCACCGGCAGGCCGTCCGCGTCGCCCTCGGGGCCGCCGGCCGCCGTCGCCACCGCGTCCATCATGGGGGCGAAGCGCGCGATCGCGCCGGCGCGCAGGTAGTCGCCGTAGGAGAAGCCGCCCGGGATCACGACGGCGTCCACGCCGGCGAGCGTCCGCTGCGGGTCCGCGTCGGCGTGCCACAGGGAGACGGGCTCGGCGCCGGTGAGGCGGACGGCGCGCAGCGCGTCCACGTCGTCCAGGGTGCCGGGGAAGGTGATGACGCCGATGCGCGCGCCGCTGAGCGGCGTCGTCGGCGTCGAGTAGTCGCCGATGAGGGGGAGCTCGGTCATCGGGCGCCCTCGGCCTCGTCCAGGACGGCCACATTCACGACGTCCTCGATGACGGGGTTGGACAGCATCTCCTCGGCGGCCCGGCGGGCCTGGTCGAGGACGGCGTCGGTGACCTCGCCCTCCACGGTGAGCTCGAAGCGCTTGCCCTGGCGGACCTGGCTGAACTCGGTGAAGCCGAGGCGGGGCAGGGCCCCGTTGATCGCCTTGCCCTGGGGGTCCAGGATCTCGGGCTTGGGCATGACGTCGACGACGATGATGGGCATGAACGCGCTCCTGAGTGCGGGACGATGCCGCGGAGCATGACGGGGCCGGTGCCGTCTCACGCCCCGGTCCGGGGCGCTCCGCGTGCTTGCCGGTCCAGTCTACTCGGGGCGCGCTGGTGTCCTCCCGCCTGTCTCCTTCCTGCAGGATCGACGGTTTCGGCTGGGATCGACGGAACGCCCGTCGATCCGGGCCGAAACCGTCGATCCCGTCAGGGCGCGGCGGGCGTGGATGCCGGAGGGGAGGGCCGACGTCGGCCGCTCACCTCCGCCGAGGCACCCCGGCGCGCACCAGCTCGGCCTCGAGCCCGGCCGGCTCCCGCAGGTCGGCCCATGTCCAGCGGGCGACGTCGCGGCAGACCCGCCGCAGGGCGACCTCCCGCTCCTTCTCCCGCGTGATCGCCTGCCGCCGCTCGGCCGCGGAGGCGTGGAGGTCCACGTCGTACTTGCCGATCCCGTCGAACTCGCCCACCACGTCCACCTCCTCCCACCAGAAGTCCGTCCGGCCGATCGCCCGCCCGTCCCGGCCGAACACCGTGCGCTGCAGGCGCGGCGCGGCGAAGCCGAGCTCGTGGATGAGCGCGCGCGAGAGGGACTCGCCGGCCGACTCCGCCCGGGGGTCCGAGAAGCCCCACGCCCGCTCGAACCGCTCCCGGGCGGCCCGCGTGGGGAGCCGGTCCGCGTGCTGCTCGGCCCACGCGGCGGACGGCCCGGGGAGCCGCCGACGCAGCCCGTCCAGCGGGACCACGGCCTCCCGGAACACGGGTCCGGATCCGAGGGCGAGCTGCACCGTGGGCAGCGCGTCCACGGTGACGGGGCCCAGGAGCGTGCCGTCGCTCAGCGCCGCCTCGACCGTGACGGGCGGCAGCGGGGCCGGCGGCCGTGCCTCGCCCTCGGGCCCGCCGGAGGCGGGGCGACGACGTCGCAGCTCGCCGCCGTCGTCGACCGGCGCCTGCACGCCGTTCCAGGTCCACCGCACGGCGGGCGGAGCCGGGAGCCGGCGCCCCCGGGCGTCGGCGAGGTCCGAGAACGCGGAGGCCGCCAATGGTCGACGAGCCCGGTGCCCCGGGGCGGGGGAGCGGAGCCGGATCTCCGGGGGCGTCTGCGCCAGCGGCAGACCGTGCAGGTGGGCCGCCGTCGTGCCCGTGAAGCGAGCGGCGGGGTGGAGCAGCGCGTAGCCGGCGCAGGCCAGGGTGTACCGGTCCCACGGGGCCAGCGCGCACCAGTGCGCGAGCGGGACGTACAGGCCCGCGCCCAGCCGGACGAGGACCCCCTGCGCCCACAGCCGGGCCAGCGCCTTCCTCGCGCGGGTCGGCGCTCCGGGCGCGGCGCGCAGGAGCGGACCGTGCCCGGGCAGCAGGTGCCCGTCGTGGCGGAGGGGTGCGAGGCGGGGGTCCGGGGCGTCGTCCATGCCCTCAGCGTGGCCCGGGCGGCGGCGCCGAGGCGGAGGCTGTGGACAACCGTGCGACGGCTCTCCGCCGGCGCCCCCGCCCTGCCGCTGCGTCCGGCAGGATCGACGGTTTCGGCTCAGACCGACGGAACGCCCGTCGATCCGGACCGAAACCGTCGATCCGGTGGTCTGGGGTGAGACGACGACGGCGCCCCCGTCAGTCCTCCACCGCGCGCTCCACCCGGGCCTCGGAGCGCAGCCCGCGCCACGCGAGGAGGAGCGTCACGGCGGCCACGCCGATGCCGATCCCGGCCACGAGGTCCATGCCGGCCGTGAACGCGCCGTTCGCGACCTCGACCAGCCGTGCGCCGCCGTCGGGCAGGCCCTCCCCGATCCGGTGGGCGGCGGCGAGCGTCTGCGCGGCGGCCTCGGCGTCGGCCGCGCCCAGGCCCGGCAGCCCTGCCGCCTCCTGCACGCGGGCGGCGTAGACGGCCATGCCGGCGGTGCCGAGGACGGCGGTGCCCATCGCCCCGCCGAACTCGTAGCCGGTCTCCGAGATCGCGGCGGCCGCGCCGGCCCGCTCGGGCGGGGCGGCGGTGAGGATCACGTCGTTGGTGAGGGTCTCGGCCAGGCCCACGCCCACGCCGAACAGGCACGAGAGCACCACGAACGCGAGTAGGGGGGCGGCGCCGTCGAGCCGCGTGCCCGCCGCGAACCCGGCGATCACCAGGGCCAGACCCGTCAGGATCACCGTGCGCACCGCCACCACGCGCGCCAGCAGCGGGGCCAGCAGCGTCCCGACGACGGCGGCGGCCGCCAGCGGCAGCATCCACAGGCCCGCCTCGGCCGGGCCCATGCCCTGGACCAGCATGAGGAACTGCGGCAGGAAGAACATCAGGCCCATGAACGCGAACACGGAGATCACGTTGACGGACACCGCGGACGTGAAGGCGACGTTGCGGAACAGGGCGACGTCGATCATCGGGTGGGCCAGCCGCCGCTGGCGGGCGATGAACCAGGCCAGGGCCGTGGCGCCGACCACCAGGCCGGCCAGGGCCGTCCAGTCCGGGGACTTCGCGGCGGTCTTCAGCGCGTAGACCAGCCCCACGATGCCCGCGATGGACAGCACGGAGGAGAGCGGGTCGAACGGGCCGGGCGACGGGTCCCGGGACTCGGGGAGCAGGAACGGGGCGACCAGCAGGAAGACCGCCATGACGGGCACGTTCATCAGGAACACCGAGCCCCACCAGAACCGCTCGAGCAGGATCCCGCCCACCACGGGGCCCAGGGCCGCGCCGCCCGAGAACGCCATGGCCCACACCGCGATGGCCGTGCGGCGCTCCGCGCGGTCCGGGAAGATCGTGCGGATCAGCCCCAGCGTGGAGGGCATCAGGGTGGCCCCGCCCACGCCGAGCAGCGCGCGGGCGGCGATGAGCATCTCCGCCGAGGAGGCGAAGGCCGCCGCGAGGGACGCGGCCCCGAAGAGCGGCGCGCCGATCAGCAGGATCCGCCGACGCCCGATCCGGTCGCCCAGGGAGCCCATGAAGATCAGCAGGCCCGCGAGCAGGAACGAGTAGAGGTCGATGATCCACAGCAGCTGGCCCGAGGTGGGGTCCAGGTCCGCGGAGAGGGCGGGCACGGCGATGCCGAGCACGGACATGTCGATGGAGATCAGCAGCACGGGCAGGACGAGCACGGTCAGTGCGCTCCAGCGGCGAAGGGCGGACACGGGGCACCTCGGGACGGGGCGGGCAGGGGAGGGGTCGATCCTGGCACGACGTCGGCCGCCTCGCCCACCCGGGGCGGGTGCGGGCCCGTGCGGGGGTGCGGCGGGGGCTCCTCCGGGGCCCGTCGCTGGGCCGGCGCGTACCCTGACGCCATGAGCACGAAGCAGACCCGCATCTCCCCGATCAGCGGCGGCCGCCGCCCCGTCAGCCCCCTCGGCCCGGCCCTGCTGGCGGCCGCGGCCGGCGTCGTGCTGGCGGGCGTGCGCCGCATGCGCGCC
>NZ_JANQCJ010000055.1:0-13721 GCF_024723355.1 Micrococcus sp. HG099
GCCGAGGAGAACGCCACCCGGTCCGCGGGCTCGTGCGGCGGGGCGTCGGCGAAGGGCTCGCGCAGGGCGGCGGCGGTCGGGTTGGCGTCCGGGTCGGCGCCGAACCAGGCGAGCACCGCGCGCGCCGCGGCGTCGACGTCGGCCGGGGCGCCGTCGTCGTCCGTGGACGTGGACGGGGACGCGGAGACGGGGGCGAGGAGCTCGTGGAAGCGCACCCCGCCCTCGGTGAGGGTGCCGGTCTTGTCCAGGCAGACGGTGTCCACGCGGGCGAGGACCTCCACGGCGGGCTGCTCCTGGATGAGCACCTCGTGCTGGGCGAGCTTGAGCGCGGAGACGGCGAACGCGATGGTGGTCATCAGCGCCAGGCCCTGCGGGATCATGCTGGTCACCGCGGCCACGGACGCGATCAGGGCGGGCTCGAGGGCGGCCTCGCGCGGCTGGGCCAGGGCGTGCGCCCACCCGCCGACCGCCGTCATCTGGCCGTGCACGATCACCGCGATGATGGGCACCAGGCCGATCGTCAGCCAGCGGGCCACCTTCTCCAGAGCGCCGCGCAGCTCGGAGCGGATCGCCGAGAACCGGCGGGCCTCCGCGCTGAGCCGGGCGGCGTGCGAGGCCGGGCCCACCGCCGTCGCCCGCACGAGCCCGGTGCCGGCCACCACCGACGAGCCGGAGAGCACGGCGTCCCCGGGGGCCTTGGGCACGGGGTCGTTCTCGCCGGTGAGCAGCGCCTCGTCCAGGTCCAGCCCGTCCGAGGCGAGCACCTCGCCGTCCACGGGCACCTGGTCGCCGCGGCGCAGCACCACGACGTCGTCGCGCACGATCCGCGCCATCGGCAGGGACACGCGGGCCCCGTCCCGGACGACGACGGCGTCGTCCTGGTGCAGCAGCGCGATCCGGTCCAGCTTGCGCTTGGCCGAGTACTCCTGGACGACGCCGATCACCACGTTGGCGATCGCCGCCAGGGAGAACAGCAGGTCCAGCCAGCGGCCCAGGGAGATCACGACGACGGCGCACAGCGCGATCGCCAGGTTGAACAGCGTGAGCACGTGCACGCGCAGGATCTCCGCCAGCGAGCGGGAGGTGTCCTTCGACTGGCGGTTCGTTAGCCCGGCGGCCTCGCGCTCCGCGACCTCCGCCGAGGTCAGCCCGGAGACCCCGGACAGCGCACCCGGTGCGGCGGCGGGCGGGGGCGCGGGAGCGGGCGGCGTCATGGCTCAGACGCTACCGACTCCGGCGGGCCGGACACATCAGACCCAGGGGTGAATCGCGCCTCAGACCGGGGTGGGGACGGGGCCCCGGGGGTGGGGCGGGGGCTCACTCGCCGGTCTGGCCGTCGACCGCCTCGCGTAGCAGGTCCGCGTGGCCGCAGTGCCGGCCGTACTCCTCGATCATGTGCGTGAGGATCCAGCGCAGGGACACCGGGTCCCGCCCCTCCCGGATCCGGTGGGTCCGCGCCAGGGCGGCCGCGCCGTCGTCGTCCGCGCCGGCCAGCAGGTCCACCACGGTCTGCCGGGAGCGCGCCACCTGGTCCGACCACACGGCGCGCAGGTCGTCCGCGGAGTCCTGGGCGGCGCTGTGCCAGTCCCAGTCCGGGTCCGCGTCCCAGTCCGCGGAGACCCACGGCTCCGAGGTCGGCTCGCCGAGGGCGACGGCCTCGAACCACCAGAACTCCACGAACGCGAGGTGCTTGAGCATCCCGCCGAGCGTCATCTCGGAGGGGTGGCCGGGCAGGCGGCGGTGCAGCGCCTCGGTGTCCAGGCCCGAGCACTTCCACTCGAGGCTGGCCCGCAGGAAGTCGAGGAAGCCGAGCAGGGTGGCGGCCTCGCCGGCGGCGGCCGGCGGCTCGGGACGGCCCTGCTCGTCGTAGAACACGGTGGTCATGGGCGCCAGGCTACGCGCCCCCCGCTGCACCTTCGTTCGGGAAACGGGAGCCCGCGGTGGCACCTTCGTTCGGGAAACGGGAGCCCGCATGAGCACCTTCGTTCGGGAAACGGGAGCCCGCGCGACCGCGGACGACGACGGCGCCGGTGGACGCGGCGTGAACGGCGGGGGCCGCCGTCGGGCCGCCCTTGGGCGGGGCCGGGCGCCCGCCTAGCGTGGAGGGTGGACCCACCGCGGGTCCGAACACATCCCCCGAGGACGAGGAGTGAACGGCATGGCAGAGTTCGACGGCAAGGTGGCCCTGGTGACCGGCGGCGGCTCCGGCATCGGCGAGGCGTGCGCCAAGGACCTGGCGCGCGGCGGCGCGAAGGTGCTGGTTACGGACATCAACCTGGAAGCCGCCGAGCGCGTGGCCGAGGAGATCACGGCCGACGGCGGCGAGGCGGCCGCGTACCGCCTGGACTCCGCGTCCCCGGAGGACAACGAGAAGGCCGTGGCGTTCGCCGAGGAGACGTTCGGCGCGCTGCACCTGGCCGTGAACAACGCGGGCGTCGGCGCGGGCACGGAGCCGGCCGGCGAGCTGAAGATCGAGGATTGGGACCGGGTCATCGACATCGACCTCAACGGCGTCCTCTACGGCATGCGCCACCAGCTGCCGGCGATCGAGCGGGCCGGCGGCGGCGCCGTGGTGAACATGTCCTCCATCCACGGGACCGTGGCCACCGGGCTGGGCGCGTCCGCGTACACCGCAGCCAAGCACGGCGTGGTGGGCCTGACCAAGCAGGCCGGCGTGGACTACGGGCCGCGCGGCGTGCGCGTGAACGCGGTGGGCCCGGGCTACATCGAGACCCCGCTGCTCGCCGAACTGCCGGACGAGGTGCACCAGGCGCTCGTGGCCAAGCACCCGATCGGCCGCCTGGGCCGCGCCGAGGAGGTGGCGCACCTCGTGAGCTTCCTGCTCAGCGACAAGGCGTCCTTCCTCACCGGCGCCTACTACCTGGTGGACGGCGGCTACACGGCCCCGTGACCTGAGACGCGGGCCGCATCGAGACGCGCGGGCCGGGGTCGTCGTCGTGGATCCACGACGACGGCCCCGGCTCCGTCACCTGCGGCGACACACGGTAACGCGGCTGCCGCGTCCACAGGCTTCGAGTCGGCGTTCTCGGTGATGGCTATGCTCTGGCCATGAACGAGCGGCCCAACCAGTTCCCCACGAAGAGTGCGGTGCGACGAGCAGGGTCGACGATCAGGGCATTCCAGCGGGGTGAGGTGGAACTACCCGAGATGTTCGAGGCCCTTACCACCCTCGAAGAACACCGGGCGCGTCATGCGGTACCGCTGGTGAAGGCCAACAACGGACTCAGGAAGTTTTGCCGGAGCCTGGAACTCGACGGGGAGGTGACGCAGCGGCTGAAGAAGGTGCCCACCATCTTCGGGAAGCTCACTCGTGAGGCAGGCCTGGACCTGTCGAGGATGCAGGACATCGGTGGCTGCCGAGTCGTCCTTCCCGACGTGACCGAACTCCGGCGGCTGGAGGCTCGTATCAGCCAATCGTGGTCGCACCGGGTCACACGCACGAGCGACTACGTCACGGCCCCCCGCAGTTCGGGGTACCGGGCTGTCCACATCGTGGTCGAGTGGGACGGGTGCCTGATCGAAGTCCAGCTCCGCAGCCAGGTGATGCATGCATGGGCTCAGTTGGTGGAGCGGCTCTCGGGCATGGCCGGCACCAACTACAAGCAGGATGGGTCGGAGGCCGTGCAGAGGTACATGGCTCTGATGTCGAGGCTGGACGCCTTCCACGAGGGTCTTGGCCCGCCTCCAACCGAGGAAGAGCTTGACAGGCTCGTTAATCTGGGTGATGAAGCCATGCGCGCGCTACGCGCGGCTGGACTCTGAAGGGAGGCGCTGTGATGGAACCGGTGATCAACCACTACCTGCTCGTCTTCGATCATGCGCGGGACCAGCTCGTGGACACCCTGGCCTTCGGCTCGGACGTGGAGGCGGCGACGGCCGAGTACAGCAGGCGAGAGCGGCTGCACCGGGAGGATGGCCACATCGACATCGTGTTGGTGGGCTCCGACTCGTTGGACACCGTCAAGGTGACGCACTCCACCTATTTCGCAGGGTCTCAGAAGGATGACCTGCGCAGCCTTCTCCGCCTGGACGAGCTGGCGGCGCAGCAACTCTGAGCTGTGCAGCGCCGCCGGTGCTTGCTCTTGCCCCGGGCCGGACGCCGTAGGCTCCCGCCATGGAACGCACCCTCGTCCACCCGCCCAAGGCCTCGCCGGGCGACAGGATCGCCGTCGTGTCGACGTCGTTCGCCGCTCCCGGGTTCGCGCCCGAGGTGCACGAGCAGGCCATGCGGCGGCTGCGCGAGCTCACCGGCCTGGAGCCGGTCGAGTACCCGACCACCCGTGAGCTCGGCGCGAGCCCCGAGGACCGCGCCCGGGATCTGAACGCGGCCTTCGCGGACCCGCGGATCCGGGCGGTGTTCGCCACGGTCGGCGGGGAGGATCAGATCACGGTGATCGGCCACCTGGACGCCGGGGCGGTGCATGCGGACCCCAAGCCGTTCCTGGGTTACAGCGACAACACCAACCTGCACCAGTGGCTGTGGGCCCACGGCGTGGCGAGCTTCCACGGCGGGTCCACGCAGGTGCACCTGGGGCCGGGGCCGGGGGTGGACGCAGTGCACGCCGCGTCCCTGCGGGCCGCCCTGCTGACGGGGGAGCGGCTGGAGATCACCGAGCCGGGCGAGTCCGAGGACGTCGGCGTGGACTGGCAGGACCCGCGGGCGCTCGCCGAGTTCGGGCAGCGGGAGCCGGTGGCGGCCGACGACGACGGCCTTGGCGGGCCCGGTGCCTCGCCGTGGCGGTGGGCCGGGCCGCAGAGGTCCGTGACGGGCCGCACGTGGGGCGGCAACCTGGAGGTGCTGCAGTGGGTGCTGGCCGCCGGCCGCGGCCCGGCCGACGTGGCGGCGCTGCGGGGCGGCGTGCTGCTGCTGGAGACCAGCGAGGAGCTGCCGAGCGCCACGGACGTGCGGCGCATGCTGCGCGTGCTGGGGGAGCGGGGGATCCTCGGCGAGGTGGCCGCCGTGCTGGCGGCCCGCCCACCGGTCAGCGACTTCGACGTGCGCCCGGACGCGCAGGAACGGGCGCGGCTACGGCGCGCGCAGGCCGACGTGATGGTCGAGACCGTGCACCGCTACAACCCCGACGCCGTGGTGTGCGTGGGCGTGCCCTTCGGCCACACACGACCGCAGTGGATCCTCCCGCACGGCGGCGAGATGACCGTGGACGGGGTGGAGAAGCGGGTGTGGGCGGAGTTCGGGTGAACTGTTGGTAACCTGCGGCTCAGACGGTGGCCGTCAACGAGGCCCCATTCACGAGGGGGTTTCCATGGCTGAACCGGAAGGCCTACGACATGCGGCGATAGCGTGGCTCGAGCAGCGCACCTTTGACCGTCAGATTTCCCTCACCCGTGACGAGATCGCGGACTTTGAGTGGAACGGCCAGCCGTTCCGTCTGATCCCCTCCCAGCAGGGCATCTGGAAGCCGCGCGGATTCGAGGCGACCCTTTCCATCGTGACTACGTACCGCTCGCCGGGCCAGAAACGTCCGTACGCGGACGAGGTCGGCGCCGACGGGCTCATCCGATACAAGTGGCGTGGGGACGACCCTCAGCACCCTGAGAACGTCGGGCTGCGCCAGGCTATGCAGTTGCGGCAGCCGATCATCTGGTTTATCGGCATCGGGGGCAAGCCCCCGGAGTACCAGGTGGTGGCTCCAGTCTATCTTGTCCGGGAGGAGCCGGACCTGCAGCAGTTCGTCATGGCGCCGCTGGCGGAAGAGGACTTCGCCGTCGAGGAGCTCGACGAGGGGTTCGCGGTGCCCGCGCTGAAGCGTTATCTCATGCGGGAGACGAAGGTGCGTCTGCACCAACCCGTCTTCCGCTCAACGGTGCTGATGGCGTACGAGGATCACTGCGCGGTATGCAATCTTGCGCATCCGGAGCTACTGGATGCGGCCCACATTGTGGATGACAGCCATGAACTGGGCACGCCGACCGTCGGGAACGGGATGGCGCTGTGCAAAATCCACCACGCTGCTTTCGATCGGCGATTCCTTGGCATTCGGCCGACGCCGGACGTGCCCGTTGTCGAAATTCGTCAGGACCTCCTCGAAGAGGTGGACGGGCCCATGCTGCGCCACGGCTTGCAGGACCTGCATGGCAAACCGCTAATGATGCTGCCCAGGGTCAAAGCCAATCGCCCGGACCGCGACAAGCTGATGTGGGCTTACGACCGGTTCCAAAGCGCGACCATAGTTAACGTGGCTTAACCCCCTGCTGATTTTGATGAATGTTAAACCAATTCGACCGGGTCGGAGTTTTGCGTCCTGAACAGACATGGCAAGATCAATGCGAATTGACAATCCTTGCAAGGATCTAAGTACCACTGTGACCAGTAGGAGAAGCGGCCCAATACTGCTGAATTGAAGACTCAAATCCGCTGTGCCAAAAATTCCTCGAGTTGTCGATCGATCAGTCTTGTCGACTGATTTCCCAGCCGCTGATAAACGGGATTATCTGCCGTGCGTGCAACACCCGGGAAGCTCCTGACCTCTACCACTAGAACATTACGTTTGCGAAGCTTCCTTACCGCAATTCTCACGTATCCAGAAACTGCGGGTTGACCCAAGTCGCGCACAAGTAAATCTTTAGCTAGCCAACGCTCTAGCCTATCGATGTCTTTCTCGAACAGGTGCAGATCTCGTGACAGTCCAGAAGGTCGTCCGTCGTCATTTACACCGATCAGCAGTACCCCACCATCGGCGTGAAGGAACGCGGAAACCGTTTTCACTACCTCGTGTTCAATGGCCTTACTTTTTTTCCCCTGTCGAATATCCCAGCGGCAAGTCTCTTTAAATTCGACGGTGTGAGACTCGCCAGATTCAAGCATTGACTCTAGGTCGCTAACACTGTGGACCAGCTCTGCTGAGGTTTCCGGGACCGGCCGTGAAGTAGGTCGATTCAGCAACTCGAGGGATTTAAGTGATTCCGTGAATGCAAACTTCCCATCGTTTTTCTGCTGGAACAGCCCTAGTTTGCAAAGAGTCAGCGCAGCTGCCTCAATGTCCGGGTCTTCCTCGGCCCATTCATTTACCCAGACTTCCGTTGGGTTATCCTGAAGGAGCAAATGCACGTTTGGATGATGCGATTGCAGCATGCCAACAATGCCAGTCCAGATCTTCCTGGCGCGGGGCGCCCACGCGGGGATGGCGGTCCTGACATCCTCTGCACTGATTTTCACCGTTTCAGAAGTAAGCCGCGCACCGCCCTCTTGCTGCTCCACTAGCATAGTTCTCGTAGTTGAAGCCAACTCGCGAGCCAGATAGGGAATACCGCCGCAGGCAGCGTGCACTTCGTCCACTGCCTCATCGCTCCATGTGACCAACATTGCCAAACCCAAGCCACGAAGCATATCGGCAGTCTCTTGGAGGGTGAACGGAGTAATGTAAAGCGGATCGATCTGACCAAAGATCGGATTATCTACGTCGTCACTAGTACCGATGAGACTATCATCGAATACTTGGTTCACTACGCCGGCCAGAATCAGAGTGACATTGGCCCGTGCCTGGGCGGCCGAGCGAACTGACCCTAAAATTTCTCCAACGATTGCAGGAGAAGAAGAACTGAACTTTAATAATGTCTCTATTTCGTCCAAAACGAGCACGAATGTGACGTCAGGATTTCTTGAGGCCAGGCGTTTAATCTTCTGAGGAAGTTTTGCTAATGGCAAGTCATCAGCGCTTTGATCGGCTGAAGTGCCAAGACGTACCTCAGGTCGACTTTTTTGGAGGGTGCGAAGCTTATCGATCAAATCTGAGTATAGATTTTCGGCAAAGTACTCCAGAGATGATTCGCGCATGGCCTGGAAGTCAACTGAGGCGACTACAGTTCCTTTTTGCTGGTATAGTGTCCCGAGTTGACGAACGATTGAGGTCTTCCCTAAGCGCCGAAGCCCTAGGATCGCCACATACTGCCGTCTAGCAATGTAGGCTTCCAGTTGCGCTAGAGCGGATTGGCGTCCATAAAAGTCGAGGCCGTGCACGGGGTCACTGGTCTTGTACAGGTCGCGATCTTGCAAGAATCTCGCTAGGGCTGACGCGATTGCTTCGAATGCCCCCCGGTCCCCGAATTCTCCGGTCCAGAGCGGAATCACGAGCGTGCCGGTTGTTTCTTCCCTATTCCATTGCGAGCATTTGCCTACTACATCTTTATGATCCGAGACAATGAAGACAACTTTTCGGGAAGGTGTGAATCGAGTATTGGTGAAGACTTCACGCTGGGCTGAGTCGCTAATCTCCGTATGTCGCTGGGCAACGGCATTATAAGTACTTCTGTGAAGGTCGGACCAGGGTGTGAAAAAGAAGGAAACTTCACCCTGGATATCGAACCGCGCCTCTAATATAGGTCCAAGGCGGCCCAGTGCCATATCCGCCCCCTCGATGTCCGTGGACTTATCCACTATCCGGTGGAAAAAGAATAGCGGGGTAGGGTTTTCTGCGCTACGAAGCCCGACGTCTAATAGCTCCGCATTTCCGTGGCGCCGAAAGAAGGTCTGACGCTGCTGGTAGAGGTTCATGGTGACGCTCCGTGTCATGGATGAGTGCGACGCATCGCGTGCATACGGAAATTAGGGATTGCGACCTAGGTCTCAGTCTAGGTTCATATCACGTCACCGCTTCCGGTACAGCCCCTTCTTCTGGAACTTCGGCTCGCTCGTCACGAGCATCCCCAGGGACCGGAAGATGCCCTCGTCCACGGAGCCGAGGATCGTCGTCGTGTGGACGTCGCAGCCCTCGAGGCTGGCCAGCTGCTCGACGGCTGCCTTCGCGTTCTCGTCGGTCGCCGCGGACACGGACAGCGCGATCAGGACCTCGTCCGTGTGCAGCCGCGGGTTCTTGGAGCCCAGGTGCACGGTCTTGAGCGTCTGGATCGGCTCGATCGAGGCGGGGGATAGCAGGTGCACGTCGTCCTCGATGCCGGCCAGCACCTTGAGGGCGTTGAGCAGCACCGCGGCGGAGCAGCCCAGCAGCTCCGAGGTCTTGCCGGTCACCAGGGTGCCGTCCGCCAGCTGCACGGCCGCACCGGGCTCGCCGGTGCGCTCGGCCACCAGCTGCGCGGCACCCACCACCGGGCGGTCCTCCGAGCTCAGGCCGAGCTTGGACATCACCAGGGCCACGCGCTCGGACTCGGTGTCGTCCGCGCCCTCCAGGGCCTCGTTGACCTGAGCCTTGTACCAGCGGCGGATGATCTCCTGGCGGGCGGCCTGGCGGCAGGCCTCGTCGTCGACGATCGCCGCCCCGGCCATGTTCACGCCCATCTCCGTGGGGGAGCGGTAGGGGGAGGCGCCGGTGAGCTTCTCCAGCAGCGCGGCCAGCAGCGGGAACACCTCGACGTCGCGGTTGTAGCTGGTGACCTGCTCGCCGTGGGCGGCGAGGTGGAAGGGGTCGATGAGGTTGATGTCGTCCAGGTCCGCGGTGGCGGCCTCGTAGGCCACGTTCACCGGGTGCTCCAGCGGCAGGTCCCAGATGGGGAACGTCTCGAACTTCGCGTACGACGACGGGATGTCCCGCTGGTGGTCGTGGTACACCTGGCTCAGGCACGTGGCGAGCTTGCCGGAGCCCGGGCCGGGGGCCGTCACGACGACGAGGTCCCGCGTGGTCTGGGACCACTCGTTCCGCCCGAACCCCTCCTCCGAGACGATGCGCGCGGTGGCGTGCGGGTAGCCGGGGATCACGCGGTGGCGGGCGACCTTCAGGCCCAGCCGTTCGAGCTTCTCCAGGAACGCCAGCGCCCGGTGGTTGGCGTCCTCCAGCTGGGTGACCACCACGTGCTCCACGAGGAAGCCGCGCTCGCGGAACACGTCCACGAGGCGCAGGACGTCGTCCTCGTACGTGATGCCGAGGTCCGCGCGTACCTTGTTCCGCTCGAGGTCCTTGGCGTTGAAGCAGACGAGGATCTCGGTCTCGTCCTTGATGCGCTCGAGCATCGCGATCTTGTTGTCCGGGGTGAACCCGGGCAGGACACGGGAGGCGTGGAGGTCGTCGAAGAGCTTGCCGCCCATCTCCAGGTAGAGCTTGCCGCCGATCTCACGGCGGCGCTCCTGGATGTGCTGCGACTGCAGGTCGATGTACTTCGCGCGGTCGAAGCCGATGCGGCGCAGGGGCGCGGAGGCCGCGCGTCCGTCGGTGGTGCTGGCGGGGAGGGCGGTCTCATGCGTGCCGGTCATGGACTCTCAGCCTAGTCCGTCCGGCGAACGCCGATGCGCACGGTTCCCGCGCCTCGGCAGCCTCGGCCGTCTTGCACCGGCCCCCGCGCCCCGTGCTCACGCGGGCGCGTCAGCCCCGCGGATCGTCCTCCGCGTCGTCGGCGATCCAGTCGTGCTCCGGGTCGTCGTAGCTGCGGGTGCGGCCGGTGCGCAGGTCGGTGACGTCCATGACGCCGGTGGCCGGGTCCAGTCTGACCTGCTGGCGGGAGGCGGGGTCCACCACGGTGATGGACTGCGTGTCCGGGTCGTAGTCCTCCACGCGCACCTGGCCCTCGTACTCCTGACGCGGCCCGTACGAGCCGGCCTCGGGCTCGCCGTCGTCGTCGAAGGCGCGGTCCCGCGTGTAGGCGTCCTCGACGGCGTCGTAGTGGTAGCCGGCGGGCGCCGGCGGGTGGTGGGCGGCCCGGTCGGCGATCGCCTCCGCCTCGCCGACGTCCATGCCGCCGGGCCCCGAGGCCGAGCGCAGCCGGCGCTCCCGGGCGCGCTCCACGCGGCGCGCGGCGGCGTCCTGCGCCTGGGTGGCCAGCCGCCGCAGCCGGTCCAGCGACTCCTTGTCCTGGGAGATGTCCGCCCCGAACAGCCGCCACTGGTACCGGTAGGCGAGCATGCGCACGGCGAAGATCAGGAACGCGATCAGGAAGCCCGTGAAGGCGTTGAGCACTCCGTTCATCGCGGCGATGGTGGCCACGGTGGCGCCCACGAAGGTCGGCATCACGTAGACGCCGCGCGGGTCGAAGATGGACGGGACCTCGTTGGCGACGATGTCCCGCAGCACCCCGCCGCCGAGCGCCGCGACCATGGCCACCACCACGGTGGACACCGGGTGCACGTCCATCGAGTGCGCGATCAGCACGCCGGAGACCGTGAACAGCGCGAGGCCGCCGGCGTCGAAGAGGGTGATGGTGAGGTTCAGCCGGTTCGGGTGGAGCGCCTTGACGTATACGAGCAGCGAGACCAGCACGGGCGGTGCCAGGTAGATCGGGTTCTCCAGGGACGCGGGCAGGCCGCGGTCCAGGAGGATGTCGCGCGTGAAGCCGCCGCCGAGCCCGGCGAGCAGGGCGAGCGCCATCGAGCCGACCAGGTCGAACTCCTTGCGGGAGGCCAGCAGCGCACCCGAGGTGGCGAAGAAGAAGATGCCGATCAGGTCCAGGGTGGTCAGCAGCCACGGCACGTCGGAGAGGTCGGCGAAGAACTGCTGGACGTCCACAGCGGCTCCTTCCGTCGGGTCCGGGGGTTCACCGGCCATTGTCCCGTGCGGCCCGCGCGGTGGCTCGTTTGTTCACCCGGGTGTCCCCGGGGGGACGCCCTCGCCTGCCCCGGGCGTCTCCTCGTTCGCCGGGGGGCCGTCCTCGCCGGGGTCGGCGGGCGGCCCGTCCCTGCCCTTGCGGTCGCGGATGTCCGGCACGGGCGGCTCGTCATGGGGATCCATGCGCTGGCGCTGGGTCTCCCCCGAGATCTCGGCCCCCGGGGCGAGCCACTCCCGGCGCATGGACACCACGCGCAGCACGAGCACGAGCACCATCACCGCAGCCGAGGTCAGCGGGCCGAGGAGCTCCGCCTGGCCGAGGGCCGCCGTCGTGCCCGCGCCGAGGATGGCCGGCAGCGCGTACCAGCCGCGCCCGCCGAACACGGCGGGCGGTTCCCCGGCGACGACGTCGCGCAGGATGCCGCCGCCGACGGCGGTCACCAGGCCCAGCACCGCGGCGGCGACCGGGCTCAGGCCGGCGAGCAGGGCGATGCGCGTGCCCACCACGCAGTACACGGCCAGGCCGATGGCGTCGAAGGCCATGACGGCGTGGTGGCCGCGCTCGCCGTCGAAGATGCGGAGGAACACCGCCAGGGACGCGACCGCGGGCAGGATCAGGTACCAGGGGTTGTCGAAGGCCGCGGGCACGTCCCGGCCGACCACGAGGTCCCGGACGACGCCGCCGCCCGTGCCCACCATGAGGGCCAGCAGCAGGGAGCCGACGATGTCGTAGCCCTTGCGCACGGCGAGCACGGCGCCCGAGATCGCGAAGAAGAACACGCCCACGAGGTCCACGGCGGTGATCGCCGCGGTGATCGCGTCGGCGAGCTCGCCGTGCGCGTCGATCGGCTCGGGCACGTCCCGTTCGAGTTCGGCGGGGTCCTTGGGGGTGGCGGACAGCAGCCACACGGGGAGAGACGGAAGCAGCACCCGCCCATCGTCCCCCGTCAGGCGGTCCCGGGTCAGCCCTGGGCCGAGGCCGGCCCCGTCACAGGGCGGAGCCGGCCTCTCCCGGAGGGACGGGAGCGGCGCCTGGTGGTGCCGCGGGTTAGCGGACGAGCAGTACTCCGGCGCTCCGGGTCAGCGAGCCAGGCCGAAGCGACGCCGGCCGGCGACCAGGGCGCCCGTGCCCGCGGCAGCGACGGCGGCCAGCCACCAGGCCTGGCCGGAGCCGGTCTCCACGGTCTCGGGGACGGTGTGCTCGCCGGCGGGCCCCGAGGGCTCGGAGGCCTCCGGGGCGTCCGTCGAATCCGGGGCGGGGGTCGCCGGGGACTCCGGTGCGGGCGCCTCGGACGTGTCGTCCTCGCCCTGGGCCTCGAGGGCGTCCCACACGCGGGCCTCGTCGAACGGGAGACCCGTGCCCTGGACCCCCAGGTGGGGGTCGGCGGCCCGCGGGTCCCCGATCGAGAAGGTCACGACGAGCGTCTTCTGCTCGCCGGTGCCGCCGTCAGTGAGGGTGAAGACGGCCTGGTCGGTGCCGGTGAAGCCCTCGTCCGCCACGTAGACGGTGCTGGCCCAGCTGCCGTTCGCCCCGTCGGGGGTCCAGTGCGTGGGGTCGCCGACGCGGGGCAGTTCGACGAGGGTGCCGTGCTCCGGCTGCTCGACCACGGTCCTGGTGGCGTCCCCGCCGGCGACGTCGCCGCTGGAGTTGCCCTGCAGGTGGACCAGGCGGGAGCCGGGAGCGGCGAGGTGGGTCTGGTGGTCCACCGTCGGGCGTCCGCCGAATTCGTAGGCCTGCGGGCCCCTGGCGTCCAGGAACATGCCGGGGACGTCGTCACCGAGGTCCCGGTCCTCCCCGAACACCAGAGTCGCGGTGGCCTTCCCGTCCACGTAGAGGGTGAAGACGGCGCCGGTGGTGCCCTCCTCGCCGAGGACCCGACGCTGCTCCAGGACGTCCACGTAGCCGGTCTCGAGCTCGGCGTCGTAGGTGAACTCCACGTCCGTCTCCGGGCCCATCTCACCGGGGACGTCATAGGAGATCTCTTCGAGGTCAGTGAAGGACGGGTAGAACGGCGCCACGGTCACGCGGACGTCCTTGACGGCGTGCTGTGTGTAGAAGCGGCCCGTCCGGGGCAAGAGTTCCGTGGAGCCGAAGGTGCCCCCGACGAAGTGCCCGTTCTGCCACCCGTCTGTGGTCTCGGCGGGGGCGGCGAGGGCCGGGGCGGCCGCGGTGGCGGCGAGGCCACCCGCCAGGACGACGGCGGCGAGGGCGGTGGACAGCGGGCGGGTGGTGCGGCGAGCGGACATCAGGTC
>NZ_JANQCJ010000056.1:0-13535 GCF_024723355.1 Micrococcus sp. HG099
CAGCTGCCCGCGCCGCCGGCCGCCGGCCGCGACCGCCGGGGCACCGAGCCGGCGGGCCTCGTCGGGGTCGTCGTCGGCATCCTCGTGCACGAAGCCGAAGACGTCGAGGTCGTCGTCCGGGTCCGCCTCGTCGCCGGGCAGGTCATCCCAGTCGTGCTCGGGGGGCCGGTTCACGCAATCTCCTCCGGGTCCTGCCCCGCCCACCGGCCGGTGCGGCGCTGCTCGTCCACGGCGGCCTGCAGGATGGCGACGGCCGCCGCCTGGTCGATGACGCCGCGGCTGTCCTTGACGGTGCGCCCCGCCGCGCGCAGCCCGGCCTGGGCCGAGACGGTGCTCAGGCGCTCGTCCACGAGCCGCACCGGGACGGCGTGGCCCGCGTCCGCGAGGGCGCGGGCCACGGAGCGGGCGTAGTCCAGGGCGTCCTGCGTGGAGGGCGTGTGCTCCCCGCGCAGGTTCACCGGCAGCCCGACGTAGACCGCCACGACGTCCAGCTCGAGCGCGTGCGCCACGAGCTCGCCGACGTCGCGCCCGCGCCGGGCGTCCCGGGCCAGGGTGGCCACCGGGGTGGCGATCAGCCCGTCCGGGTCCGCCGTGGCCAGGCCCACACGGGCCCGGCCGACGTCGACGCCGAGGGTGCGGCCCCGGCGCACGGCGTCGGTCGCCGTGGCGGCCCCGTCCTGACCTGCGCTCACGTCCGCCTCAGGCCGCGCGCACCGCGGCAACGACGGCGTCGAGGGCATCCCCGACGCGCGTGACGTCCTGGCCGCCGCCCTGGGCGACGTCGTCCTTGCCACCGCCGCCGCCGCCGAGCACGCCGGTGGCGGTCTTGACCATGGCGCCCGCCTTGAGGCCGGCCGCGCGGGCGGCCTCGTTGGTCGCCACGACCACGAGGGGCCGGCCCTTGGCCTCGCCCGTGAGGGCCACGAGCACGGGCGTGCCCGCCGCGTTGCCGCCGGCCGACTCGATCCGGGCGCGCAGGTCCAGCGCGAGGGAACGCAGCTGGTCCCCGGCCACATTGCCGGCGTGGTGGGCCAGGACGCGCACGGAGGCGCCCGAGGCGGTGGTGACATCCTGCGCCTGAGCGGCCAGCTCGCCCGCCTGGGCCTGCAGCGCCTTCGCCTGCAGCTCGGCGATCTGCTTCTCCGCCGCCTTGAGGCGGTCCATGCTGGCGGCGATGCGGTCCTTGAGCTCCTCGGCGGGGGCCTTGAACATCTCGGACAGCTCGGAGACCAGGGTGCGCTCTGCGGCGAGGTGGCGGAACGAGTCCAGGCCGACGAGGGCCTCGACGCGCCGGTTGCCCGAGCCCACGGACTGCTCGCCGAGCAGGGTCAGCGAGCCGATCTGCGCGGTGCGGCCCACGTGGGTGCCGCCGCACAGCTCGCGGGACCAGGCGCCGTCGATCTCCACGACGCGCACCCGGTCGCCGTACTTCTCGCCGAACAGGCTCATCGCGCCGAGTGCGCGCGCCTCCTCGAGACTCATCTCCTGAGTGAGCACGGTGTGGTCGTCGCGGATGGCGATGTTCACCACGTCCTCGACCTCCGAGCGCGCGCCCGCGGAGAGCGACTCGGCCCACCGGAAGTCGAAGCGCAGGTAGCCCTCCTTGTTGAAGGAGCCGGACTGCGTGGCCTCCGGGCCGAGGACCTGGTGCAGGGCCGCGTGCACGAGGTGCGTGCCGGAGTGGGCCTTCTCGCCGTCGAGGCGGCGCTGCAGGTCGATCGCGCCGAGCGCCTCGGCGCCCGCGGGCACCTCGCCGTCGAGGACCTTGACCCTGTGCACGGACAGGCCGCGCACGGGCGCCTGCACGTCGAGCACCTCGAGGCGGAAGCCGTCGCCGGTGATGAGGCCGGTGTCGGCGGCCTGGCCTCCGGACTCGGCGTAGAACGGGGTGGCGTCGAGGATGACCTCGAGCTCGGTGCCTGCGGAGGCGGAGGCGACCTCCTCGCCGTCGAGCAGCAGGCCGCGCACCACGGACTCCGTGGTGTGCTCGGTGTAGCCGGTGAAGTGGGTCTGCCCTTCGGCGCGCAGGCGCTGGTAGAGCGCCGTGTCCGTGTGGCCGGACTTCTTGGCCTTGGCGTCCGCGCGGGCGCGGTCGCGCTGCTCGGCCATCAGGGCGCGGAAGCCCGCCTCGTCCACGGCGACGCCGGACTCCTCGGCGATCTCCAGGGTCAGCTCGATCGGGAAGCCGTAGGTGTCGTGCAGCTCGAAGGCGTCCGCGCCGGCGATGCCGCCGCCCGCGGTGCGGGCCTGGCCGACCGCGGCGTCCAGGCGCGCGGTGCCGGCGGCGATGGTGCGCAGGAACGCCTTCTCCTCGGCGTAGGCGATGCGGGAGATGCGCTCGAACTCGTCCGCGACCACGGGGTAGGTGCCCTTCATGGCGTCGCGGGAGACGGGCAGCAGCTCGGGCAGCACCGGCTCGGTCACGCCCATCAGGCGCAGGGCCCGGATGACGCGGCGGATCAGGCGGCGCAGCACGTAGCCGCGGCCCTCGTTGCCGGGGCGCACGCCGTCGCCGATGAGCATCAGCGCCGAGCGGACGTGGTCCGCCACCATGCGCAGGCGCACGTCGTCCTCGTAGTGCGGGTCGGTCGGGTCCTCGGTGGAGGTGTACTCGCGGCCGGAGAGCTCGGCGGCGCGGTCCAGCACGGGGCGGACCTGGTCCGTCTCGTACATGTTCTCCACGCCCTGCAGGAGCATCGCGAGGCGCTCGAGGCCGAGGCCGGTGTCGATGTTCTTGTTCTCCAGCTCGCCGGCCACGTCGAAGTCGTCCTTCGAGCGCACCGCGGAGAGGCGGTACTGCATGAACACCAGGTTCCAGATCTCGATGTAGCGCGTGTCGTCCGCGGCCGGGCCGCCGTCGGCGCCGTACTCCGGGCCGCGGTCGTAGAAGATCTCCGAGCAGGGGCCGCCGGGGCCGGGCTGGCCGGTGTTCCAGTAGTTGTCGTCCTTGCCCATGCGCTGGATGCGCTCGGGGCGGACCCCCACGGACTCCTCCCAGATGCGGGCGGCCTCGTCGTCCTCCTCGTAGACGGTGACCCACAGGCGCTCCGGATCCAGGCCGTAGCCGCCGTCCTCCACGGACGTGGTCAGCAGCTCCCAGGCCATGGGGATGGCCTTCTCCTTGAAGTAGTCGCCGAAGGAGAAGTTGCCGCACATCTGGAAGAAGGTGCCGTGGCGGACGGTCTTGCCGACCTCCTCGATGTCCGCGGTGCGGATGCACTTCTGCACGGACACGGCGCGGGGGCTCGGCGGGGTCTGCTCGCCCAGGAAGTACGGGATGAACGGGACCATGCCGGCCACCGTGAACAGCAGCGACGGGTCCGGCGAGACGAGCGACGCCGAGGGCACGTGCTGATGCCCCTTGGACTCGAAGAAGGCGATCCAGCGGCGGGCGATCTCCTGGGACTTCATGCGTGCGTGTCCTTCTGGGTGGTGGTGGTCGGGATGGTGGTCTGGGGGCGGGGGCCGCCCGGGCCGGAGGGCGACGGCGGCTCCACCGTCTCCCCCTCGATGATCGGCCCGGTGTGGGGCAGGAACTGCGCCGCCCACGGGGCCTCGGCACGGACGCGGTCGGCGAGCCGGCGCGCCCCCTCGTTCAGGGCCGCCGCGGCGGCGTCCCCGCCGCGCAGCGCGGCGAGGTCCTCCGGGCTGAGCGCGGAGGTGTGCTGCACCCCGGCGTCGTCGCGCCCGGAAGCGGGCAGCGCCTGGGTGCGGTTCGGGTCCTCCGCGGCGTCGTCCTCCGCGAACGCGCCGTAGTCCAGTCCGGACTCGAAGTCCTCTGCCCCGGCGCGCTCCTCGCGCCCGCGGCCGGCCTGATGGGAAGCCATGCTCGTCCCTCCTCGGGTGGGTCCGTCCGCGGGTGCGCGGCGGTCAGTAGCGGTAGTGGTCGGCCTTGTACGGGCCGGCCACGTCCACGCCGAGGTACTCGGCCTGGGACTTGGTCAGCTCGGTCAGGCCCACGCCCAGGGCGTCCAGGTGCAGGCGGGCGACCTTCTCGTCCAGCACCTTCGGCAGCGTGTAGACGCGCTTCTCGTAGTGCTCGCCGGTGAGGGCGCCGGTGCCGGTGGAGCCGCCGAACAGCTCGATCTGCGCCATCACCTGGTTGGTGAAGGACGCGCTCATCACGAACGACGGGTGGCCGGTGGCGTTGCCGAGGTTCAGCAGGCGGCCCTCGGAGAGCACGATGATGCTGCGCTCGGAGTCCGTGCCCGCGTCCAGGGTCCACTCGTGGACCTGGGGCTTGATCTCCGTCTTCACCACGCCGGGGATGCGGGCGAGGCCGGCCATGTCGATCTCGTTGTCGAAGTGGCCCACGTTGCCCACGATCGCCTTGTCCTTCATGGCGGCCATGTGCTCGGCCATGATGATGTCCTTGCCGCCGGTGGTGGTGACGAACAGGTCGCCCTGGCCCACGACGTCCTCGAGGCGGGCCACCTGGTAGCCGTCCATGGCGGCCTGCAGCGCACAGATCGGGTCGATCTCGGTGACGATCACGCGGGCGCCCTGGCCGCGCAGCGCCTCGGCGGCGCCCTTGCCCACGTCCCCGTAGCCGCAGACCACGGCCACCTTGCCTCCGATCAGCACGTCCGTGGCGCGCATGATGCCGTCCGGCAGGGAGTGGCGGATGCCGTACTTGTTGTCGAACTTGGACTTGGTCACGGCGTCGTTGACGTTGATCGCCGGGAACAGCAGGCGGCCCTCCTGGGCCAGCTGGTAGAGGCGCAGCACGCCGGTGGTGGTCTCCTCGGAGACCCCGCGCAGGGTGGAGGCGGTGCGGGTCCAGCGCTGCGGATCCTCGGCGAGGGAGCGGCGCAGGGTCTCGAGGATGATCCGGTACTCCTCCGGGTCGTCCTCGGTGGCGCTCGGCACGGCGCCGGCGGCTTCGAACTCCACGCCCTTGTGCACCAGCAGCGTGGCGTCGCCGCCGTCGTCCAGGATCATGTTGGGGCCGCGCTCGGGATCCTCGGCGGCGCCGGGCCAGGTGAGGATCTGCGAGGCGGTCCACCAGTAGTCCTCGAGGGTCTCGTTCTTCCACGCGAACACGGGCACGCCCTGCGGGTCCTCCGGGGTGCCGGAGCCCACGACGACGGCGGCCGCGGCCTCGTCCTGCGTGGAGAAGATGTTGCAGGAGGCCCAGCGGACCTCGGCGCCGAGGGCGGTGAGGGTCTCGATCAGCACGGCGGTCTGCACGGTCATGTGCAGCGAGCCGGCGATCCGGGCGCCCGCCAGCGGCTGGGACTCCCCGTACTCCTCGCGCAGGGACATCAGGCCCGGCATCTCGTGCTCGGCCAGGCGGATCTGGTGGCGGCCCGCCTCGGCCAGGGAGAGGTCCCGGACCGTGAAGTCGAACGCGGCGCCGGGCACGGTGGCGCGGTTGGCGTAGGCCGGGTCGACGTCGGGCGTGCGGGACTCTGCGGGGGTCTCAGTCATGCACCCCAGCCTACCGATGCCGCCCCCGGTGCTCGCGGTGCCGCCCCACGGACCTTCACACCCCGATCCGGGGCGGGATCGGCAGCGGTCCCGTAACGCGGACGACACACAGTCGGAGATCCTCCGATCGTCCTTCATTCTATCTTCTAGAGGTTAGTAGTTAACGAACCTCCTCCCACCCCCCACACAGAGGAGACGCGCATGCAACCGGCAGACATCGCCTGGATACTCGCGGCGGCGGCCATGGTGCTGCTCATGTTCCCCGGACTGGCATTCCTGTACGGCGGAATGCTCGACGACCGCAACGTCCTCAACATGCTCATGATGGTGATGAGCGGCCTCGCGGTCGGCGGCGTGGCCTACGTCGTCCTGGGCCACGGCCTGGTGTTCGGCGACTCGGTGGGCGGGCTCCGCCTGATCGGCAACCCCGCGGAGTTCGCCTTCTTCGACGCCTTCGTCGCCGACGACGGGGCCGGCGGGACGCTCTCCGCCGCCTTCTTCATCCTCTTCGCCGCCATCAGCGTCTCGCTCGTCGCCTCCGGCGCGGCCGGGCGCATGAAGTTCGGCGCTTGGCTCGTGTTCGCCGCCCTCTGGGTGCTCCTGGTCTACAGCCCGCTGGCCCACTGGGTGTTCGCGTTCGACGACGAGGAGACCGGCGTCATCGGCGGCTGGATGGCCAACGTCCTCGGCCTGCACGACTACGCCGGCGGCACCGCCATCCACATGAACGCCGGCGCCGCGGGCCTCGCCCTGGCGATGGTGCTGGGCCGGCGGCACACGGGCACCGCGATGCGCCCGCACAACCTGCCGCTGATGCTCATCGGCGTCGGCATGCTCATGATGGGCTGGATCGGCTTCAACGGCGGCACCGCCGCCGGGGCGAACCACGTCGCGGAGTACGCCGTGATGACCACCATCCTCGCCACGTGCGGAGGCATGCTCGGCTTCATCGCCGTCGAACGGGTCCGTGACGGCCACGCCACCCTCCTGGGCATGGGCACCGGCATCATCGCCAGCCTCGTGGCCATCACCCCGGTGGCCGACGCCGTGCACCCCATCGGCGCGATCCTCGTCGGCTTCCTCGGCGCCGCGGCCGCCGCGTGGGCCATCACCTGGAAGCGCCGGCACCGGATCGACGACTCCATGGACGTGTTCGCCGTGCACGGGATCGCCGGCATCGCCGGGGCCATGTTCGCCGTCTTGTTCGCCACCGCGGCGGCCCCGGCCGGGATGGCGGGCGTCGTGTTCGGCGGCGATCCGAGCATGATCTGGCGCGAAGCGCTCGCGATCGTCGTGACGCTCGTCTACTCGTTCGGCATGACCTACGCCATCGCCTGGGTCATGGACCGGATCCACCCCATCCGCGTCCCCGAGGAGGGCGAGGAGCTCGGGCTCGACCGGGCCCTGCACGCCGAGTCCGCGTACGACGGCGGCATCATCTGACCACCCCGCACATCCGCGGCAGCAGCAGGAGGAACACCATGAAGCTCATCACCGCCGTCATCCGACCGAGCCGGCTCAAGAAGGTCGGCAACGCCCTCGAGGCCGCCGGCCTCACCGGCCTCACGGCCACAGAGGTCCAGGGACGGGGCGCCCAGGGCGGCCGCACCGAGTACTACCGCGGAGAGGCCCACGACGTCGTCTTCCGCACCAAGGTCCGCCTCGAGATGGTCGTCGCCGACGAACAGCTGGAGGACGCCATCGACGTGCTGGTCGCCGCGGCGCGCTCCGACGACGAGGGAACGATCGGCGACGGCAAGGTCTGGGTGACCGACGTCGTCCGCGTCGTCCGCGTCCGCACCGGCGAGACCGGCCCCGAGGCCGTCTGAGCCGGCCCCGAAGCCGTCCGACCCGACTCCGACCGCCCACCCCCGCGACCACCTCACCCCCAAGAAAGAGGAGCCCCATGTCCACCGAGATCAACTTCCGCTACCTCAGCGAGCCCGACATGATCGAGGCCGGCGTCGGCGACCTCGTGCGCTGCACCGACGTCATGGAGGAGGCCCTCGTGCTGATGCGCAAGGGCGACTACATGATGGCCGGAGAGAACGGCAACTCGCACGGCGCCATGATCACCTTCCCCGGCGATCCCGAGCACGAGGGCATGCCCAAGGACGGCCCGGACCGCCGCTTCATGGCCATGCCCGCCTACCTCGGCGGGCGCTTCGGCACCACCGGCGTGAAGTGGTACGGCTCGAACGCGGAGAACCGCGCCAAGGGCCTGCCCCGCTCCATCCACGTGTTCGTCCTCAACGACCGTGACACGGGCGCCCCGCTGGCGATCATGAGCGCGAACCTGCTCAGCGCGTACCGCACCGGCTCCGTGCCCGGCGTGGGGGTCAAGCACCTCGCCAAGGAGGACGCGAAGACCGTGGCGGTGGTGGGCCCCGGCGTCATCGCCCGCTCCACGCTGGAGACCACGCTCGCCCTGCGCCCGTCCATCGACACCCTCACCGTGAAGGGCCGGGGCGCGGCCAGCACCCAGGCGTTTGTCGACTGGGCCACCGCGACGTTCCCGCAGCTCACGAGCGCCACGGTCTGCGAGAGCATCGAGGAGGCCATCGCGGACGCGGACGTGGTCATGGCCACCACCACCACCGACGCCGCCGGCAGCTCCGCCTTCCCCTACTTCCCGAAGTCGGCGATCAAGCCCGGCGCGCTGCTGCTGCTGCCCGCCGCGGCCCGCTTCGACGACGAGTTCCTCGCAAGCGACGACGCCCGCCTGGTGATCGACGCCCAGGGCCTCTACGACGCGTGGCTCGAGGAGTACGGCGCGCAGGCGTACCAGATCCTCGGCATCCCCGGCTCGCACTGGTTCGGCCTGGTGGAGCAGGGCGTGCTCCCCGCGGAGAAGATCGAGGAGATCGCGGACATCGCCACCGGCGCCCTGCCCGCCCGCCGGAACGACGAGGAGATCATCCTCTACTCCGTGGGCGGCATGCCGATCGAGGACGTCGCGTGGGCCACGGACCTCTACCGCACGGCCGAGGAGAAGGGCATCGGCACGGTGCTGAACCTCTGGGAGACCCCGGCCCTGGCCTGAGCCCTCCCGGGACGGGCCCCGCGCCCCAGGACGGCGCGGGGCCCGTCCGCGCGCCGGCGTCAGGACAGCACGAGGAGCGCCCACGTCCCCGCCCGCGCGGCCGTCCACGCGTCGGCCTCGGAGCACCTGAGCAGGTCGAAGGGCCCGACGTCGCCCGCCGGCTCGAGCGCCACCGCGAGCGTCTCGCCCGCGGGGGCGGGCGACCCGGACGTCGGCGACCACAGCCGAGGGAGCGGCGGGGCAGGCTCCCCGGCCCGCTCCACCATGAGGTTCACCGCGTGGCAGGGCGTCGGCAGGTCCACCAGGTCGACGGTCGCGCCGCCGTCGAACTCGCACACGGTCCCGGCCTGCACCGGGGTGCGCACCCCGTCCACGGTCAGGACCACGTCCCCGCCGACGGGCAGGAACCGGCGGTGCCGGCCGGGCAGTGGCGAGAACGGCGCCGCCCGCTCGAGCGAGGCCACGCTGAGGCGCCAGCGGGGCAGGCCCGGCGTGAGGATCGCGGACTCCTGAGGGGAGACCAGCTCCACCGTGGTGCCGGCTCCGTTCGACCACCGCACCGGCGGCCGGTCCCGGTGTCGCGCGATCAGCGTTCCGATGCCCATCGGCCCAGCGTAGCCAGGCCGCGCCGGCGGATCGGCATCACGTCGCCTCGCTCGGCAGGGGCTCCGCGCCGGCTTCGAGGACGTGGTCGGCGAAGGCGCGGGCCGCGGCGCCCATCGTCCCGTGCCAGACCACGGAGAGCTCCGTGGTCGGTCGGGCGTCCAGCGGCCGCGCGACCACGCCCGGCATGCGCAGGCGTGCGACGGACTCGGGCAGGATCGACAGCCCCACGCCCGCCGCGACGAGGCCCAGCACGGTCTCCTGGTGCACGGTGCGCTGCACCACGTCCATCGTCGCGACGCCGGACTCGAGGGCCTCGGTGATCCGTGCGAGGTAGCCGGGCATGAGCTCGGCGGGGAAGAGGACGAGGGGCTCCCCCACGAGCTCGGCGATCGGTACCTCCGCGTGGGAGGCCAGCCGGTGCCGCTCCGGCAGCACCGCGACCAGCCCCTCGCTGAGGACGTGCTCGCGACGCACGCCGGGCGTGGGGACGAGGTCCCTGACGATCCCGACGTCGAGCCTCCTCTCCGCCAGCCCGGCCAGCTGCTCGGCGCTCGTGAGAGGGCTCAGCGTCAGCTCCACCTGCGGGAAGCGGCCCTGGAAGGCGTGGACGGCCCGCGGGAGGATCGAGTAGCTCGCGGAGCTGACGTAGCCGATCCGCAGCCGCCCCCGGATCCCCCGGTGCACCTCGGAGAGCTCCGCGACGGCCGCGTCGAGCCCCTCGAGCAGCTCCTGCACCCGGGCGCGGAACGCCTCGCCCTCGGGGGTGAGCCCGACCCGGCGCGAGGTGCGCTCGAACAGGGTGACGCCCAGCTCCTTCTCGAGGGACTTGACCGCCACGGACAGCGGGGGCTGGGAGACGTGGAGCCGAGCGGCGGCCCGGCCGAAGTGCAGCTCCTCGGCGACCGCGAGGAAGTAGCGCAGCTGACGCAGTTCCATAGGGCGACCCTATCGCTTCCTCCGCATTCGATATTGGACCGAACCACGGATCGCGGGTGGACTGGAGTCGTGCCGGACCCCGGGCACGCACCATCACGAACCCAGGAGCTCACATGTCTTCCTCCGACTTCATCGTCATCGGCGCCGGACTCGCCGGGGCGGCCGCCGCCTGGCACCTCGCCGAGGCCGGCCACCACGTGAGCGTCCTCGAGCGCACGACCCCCGGCAACCACGAGGGCAGCTCCCACGGCTCCGCCCGCATCTTCCGCTACGCCTACCCCGAGAAGGCCTACACGGACCTCGTGGTGCGCGCCCGGCAGGGCTGGGACCAGCTGGAGGCCGCGAGCGGCCGCCGGCTCATCACCCCCACCGGCTCCGTGGACTTCGGAGACCTGCGCGATCCCCGGGGCCTCGCCGCGGTGCTCGAGGCCTCAGGCGTGGAGCACGAGCTGCTCTCCGCCGACGCGGCCCGGGAGCGATTCCCGCAGATCGCCTTCGACACCGAGGTGCTCTACCACCCCGACGCGGGGGTCCTCGACGCGCTGGGCACGATCGAAGCGATGCTCGAGCTCGCGCAGGCCACCGGCCGCGCCGAGGTCCACACCCACTGGGTGGCGGCCGGCATCCGCCGCACCGCCGGCGGCTTCGAGGTGCGCTCGGCGGACGGGCGCAGCGTGACCGGGGCGAAGGTGATCGTGGCCGCCGGCGGCTGGCTGCCGGCCCTGCTCGGCGACCTGGCCCTGCCCGCGGGCTTCCTGGAGTCCGTCCCCGCGTTCGAGGTGCGCGAGGAGCAGGCCTTCCACCTGCCGTGGCGCGAGGCCGACGAGTCCGGCGCCGCCTACCCGGCCTGGCCCACGTTCATCCACAAGCGCTCCGAGATGCAGACCTACGGCCTGCCCGGGGGCCGGGACGCGGGATTCAGCGGGCAGAAGATGGCGCAGTACAAGGGCGGGCCGGTCCTGCCCTCCGCCCGGGACCAGTCCGGGCTCATCACCGAGGAGATGCGCCGCAGGGTCGAGGACTACGCCATGCGGTACCTGCCCGGCGTCGTGCCCGAGCCCTACGCCGAGGCCACGTGCCTGTTCACCATGACCCCGAACGAGGACTTCGTGATCGACGAGGCCGACGGCGTCGTCCTCCTCTCCGCCTGCTCCGGCCACGGAGGCAAGTTCGCCCCGCTGCTGGGCGAGCTGGCCGCGGGCCTGGCCACGGGCGCGGGAACCGTGCCCGACCGGTTCCGCGTCGCCCACCACCGGGCGGAGGCCGCCCGATGACGGCGCCCGCGACCCGCCGGGTCACCTCCCTGATGGCCGCCATCGCGGACACGGGCCGGGACAGGACGCGCGGCGGCTACACCCGCCCCGTCTACTCCACGGCCGAGCTCGACCTGCGCGGCTGGTTCGTCGCCGAGGCCGAGACCCGGGGCCTGGACGTGGAGACCGACCGCAACGGCGTGATCTGGGCCTGGTGGGACCTGCCCTCGCGGGACCGTGCCGGGGCGATCGTCACCGGCAGCCACCTGGACTCGGTCCCCGGCGGCGGCGCCTTCGACGGGCCGCTGGGCGTGGCCTCGGCCCTGGCCGCCGTCGACGTGCTGCGCGAGCAGGGCCGCCGGCCGGACCGCGCGCTGGCGATCGCGGTCTTCCCCGAGGAGGAGGGCTCCCGCTACGGCATCGCCTGCCTCGGCTCTCGGATCGTCACCGGCGCGATCCCCGTCGAGAAGGCCCTGGCCCTCAAGGACGAGGACGGCGGCACCTTCGCCGAGCACTCCCGGGCGGCGGGCCTGGACCCGGAGTGCATGGGGCGCGACGACGAGCGCCTGGCCCAGATCGGCGCGTTCATCGAGCTCCACGTCGAGCAGGGGCGGGGCCTCATCGACCTCGGGCGGCCGGTGGCCATCGGGTCCTCGATCCTCGGCCACGGCCGGTGGCGGCTCACCTTCACCGGCCAGGGCAACCACGCCGGCACCACGCTCATGCGCGACCGGCACGACCCGCTCGTCGCCGCGGCGGGCGTGATCGCCCAGATCCCGGGCATCGCGGCCCGGCACGACGGCGCCCGCGCCACCGTGGGGCGCCTGCAGCCGGTCCCCGGCGGCACCAACGTGATCGCCTCGCGCGTGGACGTGTGGCTGGACGTGCGCCACCCCGAGGACGCCGTCACGGCCCTCGTGGTGGAGCAGATCGCCGCGCTCGCCCGGGACCTGGCGGCCGGCCAGGGATGCGGGGTCGACCTCCGCGAGGAGTCGCTCTCCCCGACCACGCGCTTCGACCCGGGGCTGCGCCGTCGTCTGGAGACCGCCCTGCCGGAGGCGCCCGTGCTCGACACGGGCGCGGGCCACGACGCCGGCATCCTCGCGGCCCACGTCCCGACGGCGATGCTGTTCGTGCGCAATCCCACCGGGGTCTCCCACGCGCACGAGGAGCACGTCGAGGACGCCGACGCGGAGATCGGCGCCGAGGTGCTGGCGGACGCCCTGATGAGCGACCTGGGCATCGACTGACGAGGGGGCCGCCGACGCCGGGAGGGACGGTCCCTCCCGGCGTCGTGGCGGCCAGACCGTCCGGGTCCGAGCAGGATCCCAAAAATACCTATAGGGTCTGCATGTATATGGACGCCATCGATCTCCCCCTCCCCCCTGCAGGCACGCGCATCGGCGCGGACGAGGTGTACTCGACCCTGATCGAGGCCATCTCCATCGGACGGCTCCGCGCCGGCGAACGCCTCCCGTCCGAGGAGGCGCTGGCGGCGCACTTCAACATCGCAGCCATGACCCTGCGTCAGGCTCTGGCCAGGCTCCGGACCGCCGGCTACGTCGTGACCAGTCGTGGACGCCACGGCGGAACCCGCGTGGTGCCGGACATCGCCGTGAGGCTCGAGGCCGACGCCCTGCGTCAGCGCGTCACCCTCGGCGAGCTTCGCATCCTCACGGACTGGCGGCGCGCCGTCTCCGGTGAGGCGTCCTCCCTCGCGGCACTGCGCGGCACCGAGGCCGAGCGCGTCGACCTGCGTCGCCTCGAGCAGGAGTATCTGACGGTCATCGAGAGCACCACCGACCGGCGATTCGCCGACGCCCGCCTGCACATCCACATCGCCCAGATGTCCGGCAATCCACGGCTGGTCCAGGCGGAGCAGGAGATCCAGGAGCAGCTCACCCGGTTCATCCGCGTCACGTCGCTGCCGGAGGTCAAGGCGGCGCATGAGGACATGGACCACAGCCGGCTTCTGGAGGCCATCCTCTCGGCAGACCCGGAGTCGGCCAGAGCCGCCCTCCAGCACCATGTGGAGGTCACCTACTTCTGGGGCACGATGCAGCCGCACATCGTGGGCGGGACCCACGGCGCCGCCGTGCTGCGGATCGAGCCGGGGGCGCTGGAGGCCGGCGTCGCCCGACGTCCGGACCCCGACGCCGCGGCCTCCGGGAGCTGACGGCCGCGCAGGACCGGCGGCCCCTCAGTCGTCGTCGCGGACCAGGCGCAGGCCGGGGCGGGCCGGCGGGGCGGGGGCCCCGGGGGCTGGC
>NZ_JANQCJ010000057.1:0-13523 GCF_024723355.1 Micrococcus sp. HG099
CCGCCCCGCCGGTCCCGCCCAGCCGCCCGCCGGCTCCACCGTGGTCCCGTTCCCGGGGCGCAGCGTGCGCCGGCGGCGGGCCGTGCGATGGGCGGTCGCGGGCGCCGTCGCCGCCCTGCTGGGTGCGCTGGCGTGGGTCCTGCTCTTCTCGCCGGTGCTCGCCGTGGACGAGGTGGACGTGACCGGCACCCGGCACGTCTCCGCCGAGGCCGTGCAGGAGCGCCTGGCGCCCCTGCACGGGGTGCCGCTGCCGCGGGTGGGCTCCTCGGCCGTGCGCGAGCTGGTCGGAGACCTTCCCGGCGTGGCCGAGGTCCGCGTCGTCGCCCACCCGCCGACCCGCGTGGAGGCGGCCGTCCGGGAGCACGAGGCGCGCGCCCGCCGGGACGGGGAGGCCGGCGTCGACCTTCTCCTGGACGACGGCACCGTGCTGGCCGGAGTCCCGGTGGAGCGGGTCGAGGAGGAGTCGCTGCCGGAGTTCTCCGAGGAGCTGGCCGCCGGTCCGCGCCGGGATCGCGAGGAGGTCGCCGCCGTGCTGGCGGGCCTGCCCGCGCCGGTGGCCGCGCGGGTCGAGAGCGTGGACTCGGGCGGGGTCGGGCAGGTGCGGCTGGGGCTGCGGGACGGGGTGGTCCTCGTATGGGGCGACGCCAAGGACGCGGAGCTCAAGGGCACGGTCGCGACCGCGTTCCTGGAGGACGAGCGGCACGGCTCGCGCGCCGGCGGCGTCCGAGAGGTCGACGTCTCGGTGCCGACGCGTCCGATCACGCGCTGAGGCCGCCGACGGACCCGCGGAAACCCTCAGGTCGAAGGTGAGGGTGAAGGTTTGCACCGCCGCTCGCCGGACGTGTCGAGGCGGGCCCGGCCCGTGGGGCAGGCTGCAACCCTCACGTGAAGGTCTAGGGTCGACCGTCATCCTTCCGCGTGGACACGCCGTTTTCTTTGCACACGGACCGGCCGTGCCACTACGGTGGTCCTCGAACGCGCGCGAGGCTTGCTTCACGCTGTGCTTGAAGGTGCCCGCGCGACGCGGGCGCCGATCGTCGAGGCGAGGCGCCTCGCGCTGACCTCATGGATTCCGAGCAAAGGGAATGGACACCGTGGCTGCACCCCAGAACTACCTGGCCGTCATCAAGGTCGTCGGCATCGGCGGCGGCGGCGTCAACGCCGTGAACCGCATGATCGAGGTGGGGCTCCGCGGCGTGGAGTTCATCGCCATCAACACGGACGCGCAGGCGCTGCTGATGTCGGACGCGGACGTGAAGCTGGACGTGGGCCGCGAGCTCACCCGCGGCCTGGGCGCCGGTGCCAACCCCGAGGTGGGCCGCCAGGCCGCCGAGGACCACGCCGAGGAGATCGAGGAGGTCCTGCGCGGGGCGGACATGGTCTTCGTCACCGCCGGCGAGGGCGGCGGCACCGGCACCGGCGGCGCGCCCGTCGTGGCCCGCATCGCCCGCTCGCTCGGCGCGCTGACCATCGGCGTCGTCACCCGTCCGTTCACGTTCGAGGGCCGCCGCCGCGCAGGCTCGGCCGAGGCCGGCATCGACGCGCTGCGCGACGAGGTCGACACCCTGATCGTCATCCCGAACGACCGCTTGCTCTCCATCTCGGACCGCAACGTGTCCGTCATGGACGCCTTCCGCCAGGCGGACCAGGTGCTCCTCTCGGGCGTGCAGGGCATCACCGACCTCATCACCACCCCGGGCCTGATCAACCTCGACTTCGCGGACGTGAAGTCCGTCATGCAGGGCGCCGGCTCCGCCCTCATGGGCATCGGCCACGCCCAGGGCGAGGACCGCGCCGTCAAGGCCGCCGAGCTGGCGATCGCCTCGCCGCTGCTCGAGGCCTCCATCGACGGCGCCTACGGCGTGCTGCTCTCCATCCAGGGCGGCTCCGACCTCGGCCTCTTCGAGATCAACGAGGCCGCCCGCCTGGTCCAGGAGGTCGCGCACCCCGAGGCCAACATCATCTTCGGCGCCGTCATCGACGACGCCCTGGGCGACGAGGTCCGCGTGACCGTCATCGCGGCCGGCTTCGACAAGGTCGACGCCACCTCCGCCCCCGCCTCGCCGCAGGCCGGGCAGTTCCAGCAGGCCCCGCAGCGCCCCGCGCAGCAGGCCCAGCCGCAGCAGCAGGCGCCCGCGCCGCAGCAGCACCAGGCGCAGCCCGCGCAGCAGGAGCAGCCGCAGCAGGTCCGGCCGCAGTCCGTCCGCGGCACCGTGCCGCTGGCGCCGCAGCAGCCGCAGCAGGCCGAGCAGCGCCGCCAGCAGGACCTGCCCACCGTGGTGGAGCCGGACCTCGGCGCCGGGTCCTCGGACCTGGACGTCCCGGACTTCCTGAAGTGACGGCCGCGGAGGGGCCGGTCGGGACCGTGCCGGTCCCGGCCGGCCCCTTCGTGCACCGGGAGGCCGTCGCCACGGCCGGCGGGACCGTGCACGTGGCCTGGTCGGGCGTGGCCGCCGGCAACCTGGGCCTGCACGTGGTGGCCGACGAGGACGCGGCGGGCCGCCGCGCGGTGGGCGAGGCCCGGCGCGGCCTCGAGCGGGCCATGGGCGTGCCCGAGGGCTCGACCCTCTACCTGGACCAGGTGCACTCCGCCGACGCGGTGTGGGCCGACGGCCCCGGCTGGGGCGAGGAGGCCGGGCCGACGGCCGACGCCGCCGTGAGCCGTGACGGGGGCCGCGCCCTCGCGGTGATGGTCGCGGACTGCCTGCCCGTCGTCCTCGTGGACGAGGCCACCGGCGCGACCGCGGTGGCCCACGCCGGGCGCCGCGGCCTGCTCGACGGCGTCCTCGAGGCCACCGTGGACCGCCTCCTGTCCCTGCGCCCCGCGGACCAACGCGACGCCCCCGGCCTGCGGGCCTGGATCGGCCCGGGCGTGTGCGGGAGGTGCTACGAGGTGCCCGAGCAGATGCGCGCCGAGGCGGCCGAGCGCGTGCCCGTCACGGCCGCGACCACCGCGTGGGGCACCCCCGGCCTCGACCTGCCGGCCGGTGCCGTCGCGATCCTGCGCGGGCGCGGCGCCGACGTCGCCGTCGTCCAGGCCTGCACCCTGGAGGACGAGCGCCTGTTCTCCCACCGGCGCGCCCCCGGGCAGGGGCGGTTCGCCGGCCTCGTCTGGCGCGCGGACGAGGACGCATCGACCCCGACAGGAGCGGCATGAGCACCCCGGAGCAGCACACGACCCCCCACGACGCGGCGGCCGAGACCCGCACGCGGGAGATCGCCGCCGGGCTGGCGGCCGTGCGCGAGCGGATCGCCCGCGCCGCCCGCGAGGCCGGCCGTGCCGACGAGCCCGCGCTCGTGGTGGTGACCAAGACCCACCCGGCCGAGGACGTCGTGCGCCTGGCCGGGCTGGGCGTCGCCGCGGTGGGGGAGAACCGCGACCAGGAGGCGCGGCCGAAGGCGGCCGCCGTCGCCGAGGCCCTGGGCGACGCCGCCCCCCGCTGGCACTTCATCGGCCAGCTACAGACCAACAAGGCCAAGCACGCCGCGCGCTACGCGTCGGTCGTGGAGTCCGTGGACCGCCCCGAGCTCGCCGAGGCCCTCTCGCGGGCGCTCGTGCTGCGCCGGGAGCGGGAGCCTGGCGTCGAGGTCCCCGACCTCGAGTGCCTCGTGCAGGTGGACGTGGACGACCGCGCCGACGAGGACCGGCCGGAGGGCATCGGCCCCCGCGGCGGAGCGGCCCCCGAGGACGTCCCCGCGCTGGCCGCCGCGATCGCGGCGCTGCCCGGACTGCGCCTGGGCGGGCTGATGTGCGTCGCTCCGCGCGGCCTCGACCCCGAGGCCTCCTTCCGCCGGCTCGCCGCCCTCGGCGAGGAGCTGCGCCGCGCGCACCCGGACGCCTCGACCCTGTCCATGGGGATGAGCGCGGACCTCGAGGGCGCGGTCCGGGCGGGGGCGACACAGGTGCGGGTCGGATCCGACGTCCTGGGGGCCCGCCCCGCAGTGGGCTAGCCTGGACCCCGCGCGTCCCCGCGGGACGCGCCCGGACCGTGCGGACGCACACGCACCGAGGACGAACGACGGCGGCCCCTGGCAGTGGGGGCCCGAGGACGTGGCGAAGGAAGATCCATGGCTGGTGCCCTGAAGAAGACGATGATCTACCTCGGCCTCGCCGACGGCGAGGAGTACGACGAGCAGCAGCGCGCCGCCGAGCGCGACGCCGCCGAGCGGCGGGACGTCGTCGAGGCGCGCCGTGCCGCGGAGCCCGACACCGACCCGAGCATGGAGCCGGTGCGCTCCGCGACCGTCGTGCGCCCCGAGCGCGTCGAGCGCGCCGAGTCCCCGGCGCCGTCCGGGTCCACCGCGGCCGCGCCCGCCGAGCCGGCCGAGCTCCGGCGCCCCTCCCGTCCCGAGCCGGTCGACCCGGGCTACCGGGCCCCGGTCACCCCCATCAAGCGAGCCGCCGCGTCGTCGGCCGAAGGAGCCCCCGTGAGCACCCTCTCCACCGTCCACCCCCGCTCCTACAACGACGCGAAGGCGATCGGCGAGGCGTTCCGCTCCGGCATGCCCGTGATCATGAACGTCACGGAGCTCGGCGAGAACGAGGCCAAGCGCCTCGTGGACTTCGCGGCCGGCCTCGTGTTCGGCCTGCACGGCTCGATCTCCCGGATCACCAGCAAGGTGTTCCTGCTCACCCCCGCCAACGTGGACGTGGTGGGCGCGGAGCAGGGCGACGCCGAGGAGTCCGGCGACCCCTACGACGGCGACTGAGGCGCCCGTGCAGCTGATCCTCGCCCTCGTCTACATCGTCCTCACCGTCGTGCTGGCGGCCCTGACGGTGCGGATCGTCCTGGACGTCACCCAGTCCTTCGCCCGCCGCTGGCGGCCGACCGGCGCCGCCCTCGTGGCGGCCAGCGCCGTGTACGCGGTCACCGACCCGCTCATGCGACCCGTGCGCCGGGCCGTGCCCCCCGTCAACCTCGGCGGGATCGGCCTCGACGTGGCCTTCCTCGTGGTCTTCCTCGGCGTGGTGCTGCTGCGCGTGCTCGTCCTGGTGCTCGCCGGAAACCTCTGAGCCTCCCCGGCGGCCTCCGCGCCCCCGAGCGCGCCGACCCCCGGTGATAGTCTTCGGCTCGAGAGCCGCGACGCCCTGCGGGGCGCGGCGCGCTCGAACGTCGCGCCACCCCCGTACCGGCGCGCCGAGGCCCTGAGACGAAGAGGGAGACGGATCCATGGCGCTGTCCTGGGAAGACGTGGTGAACAAGCAGTTCCAGCCCACGAAGTTCCGCGAGGGATACGACCAGGGCGAGGTGGACGACTTCCTCGACGAGATCGTGGGGGAGCTCAAGCGCCTCCAGGGGCTCAACGAGCAGCTGACGGCCGAGAATGAGGCCCTCCGCGCCGGCGGCGCCGTCCCGGCCGCCGAGGCCGCCTCGGACGCCGACGCCGCGGTGGACGCCCCCGTGGCCGACGCGGACGCCGCCGCCGTGGTCGATGCCGGGCAGTCGCCCGCCCCTGCCGCGCTCGCCGACGCCGAGCCCGGCCTCGAGGTTGAGCCGACCCCGTCCTCCGCCGACCCGGCCAGCGCCTCGGCCGCCGGCGTGCTGGCGATGGCCCAGCGCGTCCACGACGAGCACGTGGCCGCCGGCGAGCAGCGCCGCGACGAGCTGATCTCCGAGGCCGAGGCCCGGGCCGAGGCCCTGGTGGCCGAGGCCGAGGAGACCCGGACCCGCACGCTGGAGGAGCTCGCCGCGGACAAGGCCGGCCTGGAGGCCGAGGTCGAGCAGCTGCGCGGCTTCGAGACCGACTACCGCAGCCGTCTGACCGCGTACATCGAGGGCCAGCTGCGCGAGATCCGCTCCCAGGAGCGGGTCGAGCCGGCCCAGCGTCCCGCGTGAGCGCCGCCGTCGAGGCCCCGGCACCGGCCGCAGGCCCGGGCGCGCGCCGCCGGGCCGTGCTGGCCGCGCTGCTCGTGGCCGTGCTCGCCTACGCCCTGGACCAGCTCATCAAGCTCTGGGTGGAGACCACCATGGAGCTGGGCGACTCCGTCACGGTGGTGCCCGGCCTGCTGCGCTGGCACTACATCCTCAACCCGGGCGCCGCGTTCTCGATCGGCGAGGACCACACCTGGGTGTTCACCGTCATCCAGGCGGTCGTCGCGGTGGCCGCCGTCGTCGGCATCGTCCGGGCGCGCTCCCTGCCCTGGGCCCTGGCCCTCGGCGGGCTCGCCGGCGGCGTCCTCGGCAACCTGACCGACCGGCTGTTCCGGCCGCCGTCGTTCGGCCAGGGGCACGTGGTGGACATGATCTCCGTGCCCCGCTTCGCCGTGTTCAACGTGGCCGACTCGTTCATCGTGTGCTCCATCCTGGCGATCGCGTTCCTGGTGATGACCGGGCGGCGCCTCGACGGCACGCGCGAGGCGTGAGCGGCATGGAGCCGATCCCCGGCGCCACCGCGCGCATCGAGGTGACCCCGGACCGGGCCGGGCGCCGGGCCGACGCCGTCCTGGCCGAGGTGCTGGGCCTGTCCCGGTCGGCCCTGGCGGACTGGTTCTCCCGGGGCTTGGTGCGCGCGGAGTCCCGCACGGGACGCCGGGACCGAGTCCTGTCCAAGTCCGCGAAGGCGGTGGCGGGGGAGGTCCTCGCCGTCGACGTCCCGGACGACCCCGACCCCCTGGAAGTGAGGGCTGAGCGAGTGGACGCACTGAGGATCCTGCACGAGGACGAGCACCTGATCGCCGTGGACAAGCCCACCGGGGTGGCCGCGCACCCCTCGCCGGGCTGGGCGGGCCCCACCGTGGTCGGCGCCCTCGCCGCGCTCGGGCACGACATCTCCACCTCGGGCGCGCCCGAGCGGCAGGGGATCGTGCACCGGCTCGACGTCGGCACCACCGGCGTGATGGTCGTGGCCAAGACGGAGCAGGCCTACGCCGCCCTGAAGGACCAGTTCCGCCGGCGGGTGCCGGAGAAGGTCTACCACGCCCTCGTCCAGGGCATCCCGGACCCCCTGAGCGGCACGGTGGACGCGCCCATCGGCCGCCACCCGGGGCACCACTGGAAGTTCGCCGTGCTCGACGGCGGCCGCCCCTCGGTCACCCACTACGAGACCCTCGAGGTGTTCGGCCGGGCCACGCTGCTGGAGGTCCACCTCGAGACGGGCCGCACCCACCAGATCCGCGTGCACACCTCGGCGCTGCGCCACCCGTGCGTCGGCGACCTCACCTATGGGGCGGACCCCCGCCTCGCCGCCGAGCTGGGCCTGACCCGCCAGTGGCTGCACGCCCACCGCCTCTCCTTCCCCCATCCCGTCACGGGGGAGCCGGTCTCCGTGACCTCCGAGCACCCGGACGACCTGGCCCACGCCCTGGCGCGCCTGCGCGGCGACGGGTCCTGACCTGCCCCCGTCCCGGGCCGGGCCGGCGGCGGGCGCGGGGGCCGCGGCTCCCAGGCGCGCCGAGTACGCTGGTCCGGCCTCGCCGTCCACCCCGCCGAAAGGTCCCGCCCGCATGACCGTGTCCGCCGACGCCCGCGCCGACGCCATGAAGGACGGCGGCTTCGTCCACCTCCACACGCACACCGAGTATTCGATGCTCGACGGCGCCGCGAAGCTGGACGACCTCTTCGCCGAGGCCGAGCGCCTCGGCATGGACTCGCTGGCGATCACGGACCACGGGTACCTGTTCGGCGCCTACGACTTCTGGTCCAAGGCCAAGTCCGCGGGGATCCGGCCGATCATCGGCCTCGAGGCCTACGTCACGCCGGGCCACCAGCACCGCACGGACAAGGAGAAGACCCGCTGGGGCGAGCCCCACCAGCGCGGGGACGACGTCTCCGGCGGCGGCGCCTACACCCACATGACGCTGCTGAGCGAGAACACCGCCGGCATGCACAACCTGTTCCGGATGAGCTCGATCGCCTCGCTGGACTCGGTCTACGCGAAGTGGCCGCGCCTGGACCGCGAGCTGCTCAGCCAGTACTCCTCGGGGCTGATCGCCACCACCGGCTGCCCCTCCGGCGAGGTCCAGACCCGCCTGCGCCTGGGCCAGTACGACGAGGCCGTGGCGGCCGCCGCCGAGTTCCGGGACATCTTCGGGAAGGACAACTACTACTGCGAGATCATGCACCACGGCCTCGACATCGAGCGCCGGGTCATGACGGACCTGCGCCGGCTGGCCAAGGACCTGGGCCTGCCGTTCGTGGCCACGAACGACCTGCACTACACGCACGAGCACGACGCTAAGGCGCACGAGGCCCTGCTGGCCCTGCAGTCCGGCTCCAAGCTCAACGAGCCCAGCTACGACCAGGGCGGCTCCCGCTTCGCGTTCTCGGGCACCGAGTACTACCTGAAGTCCCCGCGGCAGATGCGCGAGCTGTTCGCCGAGCTGCCCGAGGCCTGCGACAACACGCTGCTGATCGCCGAGCGCTGCGACGTCGAGTTCGACACCAAGGCCAACTACATGCCCGTCTTCCCCACCCCGGAGGGCGAGGACGAGACCAGCTGGCTCATCAAGGAGGTCGCCTCGGGCCTGGCCTACCGCTACCCGGACGGCGTGCCGGACCACGTGCGCAAGCAGGCCGACTACGAGCTGGACGTCATCATCTCGATGGGCTTCCCCGGCTACTTCCTCGTGGTGGCCGACTTCATCAACTGGGCCAAGGAGAACGGGATCCGCGTGGGCCCGGGCCGCGGCTCGGGCGCCGGCTCGATGGTGGCCTACGCCCTGCGCATCACGGACCTGGACCCGCTCAAGCACGGCCTGATCTTCGAGCGCTTCCTCAACCCGGACCGCGTGTCCATGCCCGACTTCGACGTCGACTTCGACGATCGCCGCCGCCCCGAGGTGATCGACTACGTCACCCGCAAGTACGGCGACGAGCGCGTCACCATGATCGTCACCTACGGCACGATCAAGACGAAGCAGGCGCTGAAGGACTCCGCGCGCGTGATGGACCAGCCCTTCTCCCTGGGCGAGTCCCTCACGAAGGCGCTGCCGCCGGCGGTGATGGCCAAGGACATCCCGCTCAAGGACATCGAGGACCCGGCCGCCCCCCGCTACGGGGAGGCCGCGCCCTTCCGCGAGCTGATCGCCACGGACCCGGTGGCCAAGGAGGTCTTCGAGACCGCCAAGGGCCTCGAGGGGCTGAAGCGGCAGTGGGGCGTGCACGCGGCCGGCGTGATCATGTCCTCGGAGCCGGTGATCGACGTCATCCCGATCATGCGCCGCCTGCAGGACGGCCAGGTGATCACCCAGTTCGACTACCCGATGGCGGAGTCGCTGGGCCTGATCAAGATGGACTTCCTGGGCCTGCGCAACCTCACGATCATCTCGGACGCGATCGAGAACGTGAAGGCCAACCAGGGGGTCGAGTTGGACCTCGAGACCCTGGACGTGGACGACGCCGCCTCGTACGACCTGCTGGCCCGCGGCGACACGCTCGGCGTGTTCCAGCTCGACGGCGGCCCGATGCGCTCGCTGCTGAAGATGATGCGCCCGGACAACTTCGAGGACATCTCGGCGACCATCGCGCTCTACCGCCCCGGCCCCATGGGCGCGAACTCCCACACGAACTACGCGCTGCGCAAGAACGGGCAGCAGGAGATCACCCCGATCCACCCGGAGCTCGAGGAGCCGCTGCGGGAGATCCTGGACACCACGTACGGCCTGATCGTGTACCAGGAGCAGGTCATGGCGATCGCCCAGAAGGTGGCCGGGTACTCGCTCGGCCAGGCGGACATCCTGCGCCGCGCCATGGGTAAGAAGAAGAAGTCCGAGCTGGACAAGCAGTACGAGGCGTTCCATCAGGGCATGCTGGACCGCGGCTACTCCGAGGCGGCGGTGAAGGCACTGTGGGACATCCTGCTGCCGTTCTCGGACTACGCGTTCAACAAGGCCCACTCGGCGGCCTACGGCCTCGTCTCCTACTGGACGGCGTACCTCAAGGCGCACTACCCGGCCGAGTACATGGCGGCGCTGCTCACCTCGGTGGGCGACGACAAGGACAAGCTCGCCATGTACCTCAACGAGTGCCGCCACATGGGCATCACCGTGTTGCCCCCGGACGTGAACGAGTCGCACCTGACCTTCACCCCGGTGGGCCGGGACATCCGCTTCGGCATGGGCGCGGTGCGCAACGTGGGCGCGAACGTGGTCAAGGGCATGGTCCAGGGCCGCGAGGACAAGGGCGCCTACACCGGGTTCGGCGACTTCCTGGCCAAGGTGCCGCTCGTGGTCTGCAACAAGCGCACCATCGAGTCGATGATCAAGGCCGGCGCCTTCGACTCCCTCGGCTACGCCCGCCGGGCGCTGCTGGCCGTGCACGAGGAGGCCGTGGACGCCACGGTTTCGCAGAAGCGCAAGGAGGACCACGGCGAGTTCACGTTCGACCTGTTCGCCCTCGGCGGGCCGCAGGAGGACGAGTCGGACGCCGCGGACGGCGTCACGGTGCCGGACCTGCCGGAGTGGGCCAAGAAGGAGAAGCTCGCGTACGAGCGCGAGATGCTCGGCCTCTACGTCTCGGACCACCCCCTGCAGGGCTTGGACGGGGTCCTGGCCCAGCACGCGGACACCCAGATCACCCGGGTCCTCGACGACGACGGGCCCGCGGACGGCTCGCAGGTCACCATCGCGGGGCTCATCACCACGCTGGAGCGCCGGATCGCGAAGTCCTCGGGCAACGCGTACGCGCGCTGCGAGATCGAGGACCTCGGCGGCTCGATGGACGTGATGTTCTTCGGCCAGGTCTACGCGCCGATCGCGATGATGCTGGCCGAGGACCTCGTCGTCGCCGTGAAGGGCCGCGTGCAGCGGCGCGACGACGGCTCCGTCTCGCTCTCGGCCATGGAGCTGACCATCCCGGAGCTCTCGGACGGCCCGGGCGGGCCCGTGCGCATCTCGATGCCCTCGTTCAAGGCCACCGAGCAGGTCGTGGGCCAGCTCGCCGACGTGCTGCGCACCCACGAGGGCTCCTCCGAGGTGCGGCTGTCCCTCGTGGGCCAGCGCGGCACGCAGGAGTTCCAGCTGGGCCCGCAGTTCCGGGTGAACCCGAACCCGGCGCTCTTCGGGGACCTGAAGATCCTGCTGGGCCCGGCCTGCCTGTCCTGAGCGGACGTAGCATGGGGGTGCCCGGCCGAGAAGGAGAGAGCTGATGCACTGCCCGTTCTGCCGCCACGAGGACTCCCGCGTGGTGGACTCGCGCTCGCTCGAGGACGGCTCGGCCATCCGGCGGCGCCGCCAGTGCCAGTCCTGCGGGAAGCGGTTCACCACCATGGAGACCACGGCGCTGACCGTGGTGAAGCGCTCCGGGGTGGCCGAGCCCTTCGACCGCTCCAAGGTGATCAACGGCGTCCGCAAGGCGTGCCAGGGCCGGCCCGTCACGAGCGACGACCTCGCCATGCTCGCCCAGGAGGTGGAGGAGACGGTCCGCGCCTCCGGCAACGCCGAGGTGGACGCCCACGACGTGGGACTGGCGATCCTGGACCCCCTGCGCCGGCTCGACCAGGTGGCGTTCCTGCGCTTCGCGTCCGTGTACCGGGACTTCGAGTCCCTCGACGACTTCGCCGACGCCATCGCGGAGCTGCGCGCCGGCACGGACGAGCGCGGCCGCCCCGCCGTGCAGCCGCGTCTGTTCGGCCGCTGACCTGGGACGATGCGCCGCCGCCGGCGGTCTCGGATCTGCGGTGGTGCCGGCGGCGATCACCGGCTACAGTGTTCGTCGGGGAACGTCCTGGTGACGTCCCCCACAGACTGCCGAGGGCGGTTCCGGAGGGGAAGCCGGATCCGCCCTCGGTGCGTCTGCGCCCGGTCTCCGGTCGACCGTCCGGTCCCGGGCCCGGCGGGGCTCAGCGCGCGTCGGCGAGCGAGTCGTGCGCCGCGAGGGCGGCGCCCACGATGCCGGCGTTGTTGCGCAACTGCGCCGGGACGATCGGGGTGCGCAGGCTCAGCAGGGGCAGGTAGTCGTCCGGGCGTTTGGAGATGCCCCCGCCCACGATGAACAGGTCGGGGGAGAAGATCCGCTCCACGTGGGAGAAGAAGCGCTGCAGGCGCTGCGCGTACTCCGCCCAGCTCAGGTCCTCGCGCTCGCGGGCCTTCGCCGAGGCGCGGGTCTCCGCCATCACGCCGTCGAGCTCCAGGGAGCCGACCTCGAAGTTCGGGACGAGGACGCCGTCGTGCACCATGGCCCCACCGATGCCGGTGCCCAGGGTGATCACGAGCACCAGCCCGGACACGCCGCGGCCGGCGCCGTAGCGGGCCTCGGCGAGGCCCGCGGCGTCGGCGTCGTTGACCACGCGGACGGGGCGGCGCAGGTGCTCCTCGAAGGCGGCCTTGAGGTCCGTGCCGATCCACGAGGGGTCGATGTTGTTCGCGGACAGGCAGACCCCGTCCTTGACGATCGAGGGGAAGCACACGCCCAGCGGCGCGGTCGGCGCCGGGGCCTTGTCCCGCGCGTCGAGCTCGGCGGTGATGGCCGCGAGCGTCGCGGCCACCGGCTCGGGCATGGCCGGCTGGGGGGTCGGGATCCGGAAGCGGTCCCCGCGCAGGGTCCCCGACTTCGGCCCGGAGCCGAGGCGGACGAGGCCGCCCTTCATGCCGGTGCCGCCGACGTCGATGCCGATCGTCGTAGGGTACTTCGGGGACTGCGGGGCGGGGCTGGTGTGCGTCGTCACGGCCCCCAGCTTAGTGCCGTGTCACGGCAGCGTGAGAATCTCCGCGCCGTCGTCCGTGACCACGAGCGTGTGCTCGAACTGCGCGGTGCGCCGACGGTCGCGGGTCACCACGGTCCAGCCGTCCTCCCACTGGTCCCAGTCGATCGTGCCGAGGGTGAGCATCGGCTCGATGGTGAACACCATGCCGGGCACGAGCAGGCGGTCGTGGGCGGGCGCCGCGTCGTAGTGCGGGATCACGAGCCCGGAGTGGAACTCCACGCCCACGCCGTGGCCGATGAAGTCGCGGACCACGCCGTAGCCGAACCGCTTGGCGTAGGACTCGATGGCGCGGCCGATCACGTTGACCTGGCGGCCGGGCTTGACGGCCCGGATGCCGCGCATCAGGGCCTCCTCGGTACGCTCCACGAGCAGGCGGGACTCCTCGTCCACGTCGCCCACGAGGTAGGTGCGGTTGTGGTCGCCGTGGACGCCGTCGAGGTAGGCGGTGATGTCCAGGTTGACGATGTCCCCGTCCTCCAGGACGGTGCCGTCCGGGATGCCGTGGCAGATGACCTCGTTGAGGGAGGTGCAGATGGAGCGCGGGAAGCCGCGGTAGCCCAGGCACGAGGGGTAGGCGCCGTGCTCGACCAGGTAGGCGTGGGCGATCCGGTCCAGCTCGTCCGTGGTCACGCCGGGGCGGATGCGGGCGGCGGTGTGCTCCATGGCGCGGGCGGCCAGGCGGCCCGCGGCCCGGATCCGCTCGATCCCGGCCGCGTCGTAGACGTCCGAGGCGTTGCCCTCGTCCGCGGTCGCCCGGCCCACGTACTCCGGGCGGGGGATCGCGGCCGGCACAGGCGGGGCCGGCGAGGGCGCGCCCGGGGTCAGCGTCCCGACGGGGGCCAGCGACCCCGGCTGCGGTGCGGCCGGGCCCTCGGGGCGGG
>NZ_JANQCJ010000058.1:0-13220 GCF_024723355.1 Micrococcus sp. HG099
AGATGTGTATAAGAGCCGGCGCGCCCCCCGCCCGCCGAAACCCCAGGTCACGCGGGAGGACGCACGCGCGGGCCCGCCCGCCCCGCATGCCACACTGGCCGCGTGACCCCCGACCGGACGCGCCCCGTCCCGCGGGGCACCGTGCCCGCTCCGCGGTGCGCGCCGTGCTGGCGGCGCTGGCCGTGATGGCGGCGCTGTTCGCCGTCGTCGTGCTGCTGCTGGCCTACGGGCCCGCGCGCTGACGCCCCCTTCCCCACCCAGGAGCAGCCATGTCCCCCGCGGACCCCTCGCCCCGCCTGCCGGCGCGGCCGTCCGCCTCCCCGGCCGCGGTGGCCGAGGCCTTCGAGGCCGCGTGGAACGCCGCGGACGCCGACGCGCTGGCGAACCTGTTCGCGGAGGACGCCGACTTCGTCACCGTGCTGGGCGTCTGGTGGACCCGGCGGCGGCAGATCCGCCTCGAGCACGCGCGCGGCTTCCGGTGGATGTTCCCGGAGTCGCGCCTCGAGATGGACGAGGTGCGGGTGCGGGACCTCGGCGACGTGGCCGTCGTGCACGCCCCCTGGACCATGACCGGGCCGGGCGTGGGCGGGGAGGCCGGTGAGGCGACGGGCTCCGTGGGCGTGCGTGAGGCCGGGGGCGACGGATCCGGCGGGGGCGACGGCGAGCGCACCGGCGTGCTCCTGCTCGTGGTGCGCCGCGACGAGGCCGGCGCCTGGGAGGTCGTGGCCGCGCAGAACACGGACCGCTCCCCGGAACCGCGCCCCCGACCCGCCGACGAGGACGACGACGACCTGCTGGCGGAGGTGCACCCGCACCCGTCCGCGTGGCTCCACCCCGACGACGGCGGCCCCGCCGCCGGCTGAGCGCGAGGCCCAGGCGGGGGTGTGGTCAGGAGCCCGTCCCGCCCCGGCTCCCCTCCCCAACTCCCCCCTCCCCTTCCCCTTCCCCGGGGCGAGCTGTCCTGCAGATGGCCGGTATGAGCGCTCAGAAGGGGCTCTTGACGGCACTCTGCAGGACAGCTCGAGGAAGTGGGGGCGTGGGAAGCAGTGGGACAGCGGGCGCGGGTGGGGACGACGACGACGACGGCGTCGCGCGGGGTCAGTCCTCGAGGCAGCGGTCCTCGGGGTCGAGCACGCCCACGATCCGCTTGCCGATCGCGGCCAGCTGCTTCACCTGCGCCCGCGTGAGCGGGTCCAGGACCACGCGGCGGACCTCCTCCACGTGGCCCGGCGCGGACTCCTCCACCACGGCGCGACCCTCGGGCGTGAGCACGGCCAGGGTGTAGCGCCCGTCCGTGGGGTCCGGGGTGCGCTCGACCAGGCCGCGGCGCTCCAGGCGCGTGACCACCTGGGACAGGCGCGGCAGCGAGCCGGCGGAGAGCCACGCGAGCTCGCTCATGCGGCGGGTGTCCCCCTCGGACTCGGAGAGGTTGGCCATCACCGAGTACTCGAAGTGGGTGAGGTCCGCGTCTCGGCGCAGCTGGGCGTCCAGCGCGGGCTCGAGGCGCATGGTGACGCTCATCAGGGCGAGGAACGCGCGGCGCTCCTCCTCATCGAGCCAGCGGGCGGAGTCGTGGGGCATGGCTCCATGATAGCCCCACCGCCCCGAATATCCCTTGCACCATGAACTCAACCCGCGTACAATCGAGTTCAAGCGTGAAGCCATTGACCGTCGTCGTCCAGGAGGACACCATGACCACCACCATCCAGGACCCCTGGGCGCAGCCCACCCCCGCCGGCGCGTACGACGACCTGCTCGTGCGCGCGCTGCCCCTCACCCGCGCGCAGCGCCGCTGGGAGCCGTCCGACGGACCCCTGCCGTCGCTGTTCGTCAGCCACGGCGCCCCGCCCACCCTGGACGAACCGCAGTGGCTCGCCGATCTCTTCGACTGGGCGCAGTCCATGCCGAAGCCGCGCGCGATCGTGATCGTCTCCGCGCACTGGGAGGACGCCCCCGTGGCCATCTCCTCCGCCGCGGCCGGCACCCCGCTGGTCTACGACTTCGGCGGCTTCCACCCCCGCTACTACGAGCTGCAGTACGCCACCCCGGACGCCACCGACCTGGCGGCGCGCGTGGCGGGCGTGGTCGGCCAGGGCCGCCCCGGCTCGGTGCACCAGACCGGCCGCGGGCTGGACCACGGCGCCTACATCCCGCTGATGGCCATGTACCCGGACGCGGACGTGCCCGTGGTGCAGGTGTCCATGCCGTCCATGGACCCCTCCGCGCTGCTGGACCTCGGCGTGAAGCTGCGCTCCCTGCGCGAGGAGGGCGTGCTCGTGATCGGCTCCGGCTTCATGACGCACTCGTTCGCCGCCATGCGCGACCCCCGCCTGTTCGGCCACGTCGACGCCTTCGACAAGTGGGCCGCCGAGATGACCCACGCCGGCGACGTCGACTCCCTGATCGGGTACCTGGACAAGGCGCCCGGCGCGCGCATCGCCCACCCGACAGCGGACCACTACGTCCCGCTGCTGCTCACCATGGGCGCCGCGAACGACCCCTCCAGCGCGCGGACCGTGTTCGACCGCTTCGTGTTCAGCAACCACATCCGCAGCTTCAGCGTCGACTGAGCCCCGGCAGGGAGGCGCCTTCGACGCGGGCCGACGCACGCGCCCCTCGCGCCGTGCCGCGTGCCACACTGGCGAGCGTGACCCGACGTCCGGATGCACCACCCCCGGCCGACCCGCGCACGCGTGCGGCCCTGCGCGCCGTGCTCACGGTCCTGGCCGTGATGGCGGTGCTGTTCGCCGCCGTCGTTCTGACGCTGGCCTACGGACCCGCCCGCTGAACCCGCCCTTGCCCGATCCAGGAGCAGCCATGTCCCCCGCGGACCCCACCGCCGACGTCGCGGCCCGACCGACCGGCCCCGCCGCGGTGGCCGAGGCCTTCGCGGCCGCCTGGAACGCCGCCGACGCCGACGCGCTCGCCGACCTGTTCGCCGAGGACGCGGACTTCGTGAACGTGGTGGGCGTGTGGTGGAGGCGGCGTCGGCAGATCCGGGTGAACCACGCGCTCGGCTTCCGCTGGATGTTCCCGGCCTCCCGGCTCGTGCTCGGGCAGGTGCGCGTGCGCGAGCTCGGGGACGTGGCGGTGGTGCACGCGCCGTGGACCATGACGGGGCAGACCGCGCCCGACGGCGACGAGGCCGGCGAGCGCACCGGCGTCCTGCTTCTCGTGGTGCGCCGCACCGAGGCCGGGGCGTGGGAGGCGGTGGCCGGGCAGAACACGGATTCCGTGCCCGAGGCGCAGACCCACCTGGCCGACGACGAGGGGCTCGCCGCGGTGCACTACCACCCGTCCGCGCGGTTCGACCCCGACGAGGACCCGGACGGCCCGGAGGCCTGCTGAGCGGCGACCGGCTCACGCCACCGTCAGCAGCCGCACCCAGTCGTCCTCGACGCGCTCCCCGCCGACCACGAACAACGTGGAGAGGTGGCCGGCCGGCACGTCGCCGAGCCGCTCCGTGACGGGCGTCTCGGGGGTCGCGGCGGTCTCGTACATGGCGTAGCCGAGCAGGGTCTCCGGGGCGTCGGCCGCGGCGCCCACGAGCACGATCCGCTCCGCGTCGGCGATCCACGCGGCCACGTCGGCCGCGCTCAGGCCTGCAGCGCGGGGTGCAGGTCCTTCATGCGGAACCGGCGCCGGCGCCGCACCACGAGCACATCCAGGGCGAGCGCCGCCGCCCCGACGCCCATCAGCACGACCACCGGCACCCAGAAGTGCTGGTCCAGGCCGCCGGAGATCGCGGTGCGGAACGCCTCGATGGAGTAGCTCATCGGCATGAACGGGTGCAGTGCCCGGAAGAAGCCGGGCAGCACCTCGGCCGGGTAGGTGCCGCCGGTGGAGGCCAGCTGCAGGATCAGCAGGACCAGCAGCAGCGCCGAACCGGGGGTGCCGAGCGCCGTCTGCACCAGGTGCGCGATGAGGGAGAACACCACGGCCACGAGCACCGTCAGGGCCACGGCCCGCACCGGGTGCACGGGGGCCAAGCCCAGCGGCAGCGTGGCGGCGAGCATGAGCAGGCCGCCGCCCACGGCCACGATGCCCACGGGCAGCCACGCGGCCAGCGCGATCGCCACCGGGTTGCGGCGCCCGGCCAGCAGCCGCCCGCTGATGGGCCGCATGATGTTGAACGCGGCGATGCCGAACACCCACAGCGCGATGGAGAAGAACATCGGCGCCATGCCGCGGCCGTAGACCTCCGCGGAGTTGTCCACCTGCATCACGGCCTCCACGGGCCGGGACATCACCAGGGCGGCTTCGTCCCGCTGATCCTCGGTCAGGGCGGGGACGCGGTCGACGCCGTCGGAGAGCCCGGAGGCGAGCTCGTGGGCGCCGTCGTCGAGGGTGCCGAGGCCGGTGTGCAGCTCCCCGGCGCCGTCCTGGAGCTGGGCCAGGCCGCCGTCGAGCTCGGTCGCGCCGGACTCCAGCTGCCCCGCACCGTCCTGCAGCGTCAGCGCCCCGTCGTGGAGCGCGGCGTTGCCCTCGGCGAGGGTGGTCGCCCCGTCCGTCAGCTCGCCGAGGCCGGACTGCAGCTCTCCGGCGCCGTCCTGGAGCTGGGCCAGGCCGCCGTCGAGCTCGGTCGCGCCGGAGCCCAGCTGCTCGAGGCCGTCCGCGAACTTCCCGGCGCCGTCGGCGAGGGAGTCGGCCCCGTCCTTCGCCTCACCGATCCCGCCCTGCAGCTTCTCCGCGCCCGCGGCCACGGCGTGGGCGCCGTCGTTGAGGTCCGTCAGATCCGCCTTGGCGGAGGCGGCGACGTCGTCCTCGACGAAGCCCTGGACGCGCTCGTTGGCGGCCGCGGAGGTCGCGGCGGCCTCCTCGGCGCGGCCGGCGACGGCGGTCACCCGCTCGTCCGCTCCGGTGAGCGCCTCCTGGAGCGCGGCGTACTGCTCGGACTCGGCGAGCGTCGGGTCCTCCTCGGCGAGCGCGGCCAGGGCGGCCTGCGCATCGGCGATGCGGGCGCCCGCGCCGTCCCCGGCCGTGCCGGCCACCTCGGCGACCCGCTGGACGTCCTCGTCCACCGCCGCGACGTCGGCGGCCACCGCGTCCTGCCGCTCGATCACCCGGTCCAGGCCGGGGACCACCGTGTCGTAGAGCTGCTGGGTGCCGTCGGCCACCTGCGTGGCGCCGTCGGTGAGCTCGGCCGATCCGGTCTGCAGCTGGGCCAGCCCGTCGGAGAGGTCCGTGGCGCCCTGACGCAGCGCGGGGGCGTTCTCGGCGAGCTGCCCGGCGCCGTCGGCGAGGGCCTGGGAGCCCTCGCGCGCCTGGTCGAGCCCGTCGGCCAGACGGCCGGCCCCGTCCTGCGCGGACGCGGCGCCCTCGGCGAGCCGCTGGGCGCCGTCGTCGGCCTGGGCGGCGCCGTCCGCGAGGTCACCCGCACCCGTGGCGAGCTGGCCCGCGCCCTCGGCCAGCCGGCCGGAGCCGTCGTGGGCCTGGACGATCCCGTCCTCCAGCTGGCTCGCCCCGTCCTCCGCGGAGGCCGTGCCGTCGGCCAGCTGTGCGGCACCGTCGGCGGCGTCGACCATGCCCGACCGCAGCTCGCCGAGGCTGGAGAAGACGGACTCGAAGTACGCCTCGATCGCGGACCGGTTCACGGCGGCCTCGACCTTGGCCTGGCTCGAGTTCGTGACGGAGCCGATCACGAAGCCGTTGGCGTCGTCCCGGCGCAGGGTGATCTGCGCCTGCTGCGGTGTCCCGCCGCCCTCGGGGCTGACGAGGTCACGACTGAGCTCGGCGGGGATCTCCAGGACGAGGTAGTACCGGCCCTCCCGCAGTCCCTCCTCGGCCTCCTCGCGCGTGGTCTCGCGCCAGTCGAAGGCGTGGTCCTCCTTGAGGCGTTCGGTCATGTCCGCGCCGGTGCGCAGCGTGGTGTCGCCGCGCTGGACGGGCTCGTCCTCGTTGACGATCGCCACCGGCAGACGGTTCATGGCCCCGTAGGGGTCCCAGTTCGCGGACAGGTACAGGGCGCCGTAGATGGCGGGGACGAGGAGGATGAACAGCAGGGCGAGCAGGGGCAGGCCACGGCGGAAGCGTCGCAGCTCGTAGCGGAACAGCATCAGTTCTCCCGGACGGGGGGCAGGGTGAGGACGACGGCGTCGCGCGGCACGGGCGCGGAGGCCACGGCGCTCACCGCGAACGGGTGGCCGTGGTCCTTGAGGACGTCCAGGGCCGCGTGGAGCGCGACCAGCTCATCGAGGGTCAGGGTGGCGTCCACGTCGTCGAAGGTGACGAGGCGGGCCGGGCGCAGGCAGGCGACGACGGCGGCCAGCAGCGCGCGATCGGGCGCGGACAGCTCCCCGACGACGGCCTCCGGCGCCACGGTCAGCCTCACCGCGTCCGCGAGGAGGGCGAAGCGCGCGCGGCCGGCGCGGCGGCGCACGCCGTCGGCGAGACAGCGCTCGTCCACGACCTCGGCCGCGGTCAGCGCCGGCTCGAGCTCCACCACGTCGGTGGTGTGGGCGATGGCGGTGCGAGCGCGCAGGGCGTACGGGTGGCGCGTGGCGTCGATCAGGGGCCGGTACGCGCGGGCGGCGGGTCGCTCCGGCCCGTCCAGGGCGACGTCCACGGGGCCGGCGGTGAGCACGAGCTCACCCCGCACGCCCTGCAGGCGCCCCGTGAGGGCGAGCAGCAGGGCCGAGCGGCCCGAGCCCTGGGTTCCGAGCACGGCCAGGTGGGTCTGCGGGGGCAGCACCAGGTCGAGGGGGCCGAACACCGGCCCGCGCCCGCCGCGCAGGGTCAGACCGCGCGCCACGAGGGTGGCGGGCGGGAGGTCGTCGAGGTGCGCCGGGACGGGGGCGGGCCCGGGGCCATGGTGATCGGCGTCGGTGGGAGTGGAAGACATAGGCCCTCTTTGCCGAGTCGAGGCGGATTCAGTACCATCGGTATTCAATACCATCGGCATCGAGAGGGCAACATGGCCACCCGACCCCGCCGCGAGGATGTCCGCGCGGCGATCCTCGACCACGCGGCCCAGGTGTTCGGACGGGAGGGCTACGCGCGGTCCTCCCTCACCCGGATCGCAGCGGAGGCCGGCTACACGAAGGGTGCCGTCTATTCCGGCTTCGCGGGGAAGCCGGACCTCTTCGCCGCCGCCTGCACCGTCCAGTTCGAGCGGGCGACCACCCGGGCCATGGACGGCGTCGCCGACGCCCTGGACGATCCCGACCTGCCGCGCGAGGACCTGGTGGCCCGCGTGGCGGAGGCCCTGGCCGACGTCGTGCTCGAGCCCACGGGCTCCTGGCCCCTGCTCCTCCACGAGTTCCAGTCCGTGGGCCTGCGCGAGCCCGCCGTGGGGCGGGCCTACCGGGTGCTCACCGTCCGGCGGCGGGACTTCCTGGCCGGCCTGCTGCGCGAGCACCGCGTGCTGGCCGACGTCCCGGAAGCGCAGGTCACACACACCGCGGCCATGCTCCTGATGCTCGTGCACACGCTGACGGTCGAGCGGCACCTGGCCCCGGAGGACCTGACGGTGGACGATGTGCGGGACACGCTGGCCGCGGCCGTACGCTCCCTCCTGCCCTGACGCCTGCGCGCCGGCCCTGCCTCAGCCCAGGGTGCCGGCCACACCGCGCACCAGCGCCACTGTGCCCCCGACGCCGGCCAGGCAGATCGCGAGGACGCGCGCCTTCGCCGGGTCCACCCGGCGGGCCACCACCGAACCGAGCAGCACACCCAGCGGGCCGCCCGCCATCACGGCGACCCACACCGGCCACGGCACGTGCAGCCCCGCGGGCACGGCCCCGTCCCCCTGGGCGGTGGAGCGCTGCTGCAGGCCCAGGACGGCGGCCACGGCCACCAGCACGGAGGACCCCAGGAGGATCTCGAGTGCGAGGGCGTCCAGGACCCGCACGGCCCACGCCCCCGCGAACGAGCCGGCCACGAGCAACGGAGCGAGGCGGATGAAGCGCGGCCAGTCCACATGCCTGTGCAGCATCGCGAACAGCAGCACCGCGGACACCGAGGCGGCCACGTTGGACAGCGCCGCCCGCGCCACCGGGCCCAGGAGCAGGGACAGCGTGGGTGCGGCGATCATGCCCACACCCATCCCGCTCACCCGCTGGAGCGTGCCGCCCAGGGTGATCGCCGCCAGCGCGACGACGGCCGGCAGCCACACCAGGGAGGGGTCCATGCGGGCAATATGCCGGAGCCGGGGGTGCCCGTCGGCCCTGGCACCCGCCCGTGACGGGTGCGCATGCTGGCCGCATGGCCCAGCACAGCTCCACCCCGTACCCGCTCGTGATCGTGGGCAGCGGCCCCGCCGGCGTCAGCGCCGCCCGCGCCTACGTCGACGCCGGGGGGCCCGGCCCCGTCCTCATGCTCACCTCGGACGTGGACCACCCCTACGAGCGTCCGCCGCTGTCCAAGGAGCTGCTGCGCGGCACCGCCGAACCCGAGCCGACGGTGCTGGACGAGCTGCCGGGCGCCGTCGAGCTGCGCCGGGGTGTGACCGTCACCCGCGCGGACCTGGGTGCGCGGACGCTGTGGGCCGCCGAGGAGCCGATCCGCTTCGAGCGGCTCATCCTGGCCCTGGGCGCCCGTCCGGTCCCCCTGCCGGACGTCGAGGCCGGCGCCGAGGTGCACCTGCTGCGCTCCTTCGCCGACGCCCGCCGCCTGGTGACGTCGGCCGGGCACGCGCGCTCCGCCGTCGTGGTGGGATCGGGGTTCATCGGCTGCGAGGCGGCGGCCTCGCTGGCGCTGCGCGGGGTGGGGACCACGCTGGTCACCCCGGACGAGGTGCCGCAGCAGGAGCGGCTGGGCCGGGAGGCGGGCGAGCGCATCGCGCAGTGGCTGGTGGGCGCGGGCGTCGAACTGCGCACCGGCGTGCGGGTCTCCGGGGTGCGCGCCCCGCGCACCGTCCACCTCGACGACGGCGCCACGCTCGCCCCGGACCTGATCCTCGCCGCGGTGGGGGTCGAGCCCGGCGGCGGCTGGCTGGCGGACTCCGAGCTGACCGTGCACGAGGGGCGGATCGTGGCGGACGAGCACCTGCAGGCGGCACCGGGCGTGTGGGTGGCCGGGGACGTGGCCCGCGCGCACCACGCCGTGGCCGGGCGGCCGGTCCCCGTGGAGCACTGGGGCGACGCCCTGAGCATGGGCGAGGTCGCCGGGCACAACGCCGCCCACACCGAGGTCGGCGCCCCGGACGGCGCCGGGCAGGCCTCCGCGCAGGCCCACGAGGCGACGGCGGAGGCGGACACCCTGCGGGCGTGGGAGACCGTGCCCGGGTTCTGGAGCACCATCGGCGAGCACACCCTCAAGCACTGCGCGTGGGGCGACGGCCACGAGCAGGCCCGCATGGTGGAGCGCACCGGCGGGTTCACGGTCTGGTACACGGACGCCGAGGACCGCGTGGTGGGCGTGCTGACCTACAACGCGGACGAGTTCTACGAGCGCGGGCGGGAGCTCGTGGCGGCGGGGACGCCGTGGGCCGAGGTCCGCGGCTGACGCCGGGGGCGGGGGTGCCGGGGCCGCGGGGGCGGCGGGGCTCAGCCCAGGCTGAGCAGCCGCACCCAGTCGTCCTCCACGCGGGTGCCGCCCACCACGAACGTCCGCGCGCCGATCTTCTCGAAGCCGAGGCGCTCGTAGAACGCGTTCGCGCGGGCGTTCTGCGCGTTGGTGCCGAGCCAGACATGCCGGAAGCCGAGGGCCTCGAGGCGGGCGACGCCGTCGCGCACCAGGGCCTCGGCGAGGCCGGTCCCGCGGGACTCGGCGAGGACGTACACCTTGGACAGGTGGCCGGCGGGGGTCTCGCCCAGGCGCTCGACGACGGGCTCCTCGGCGGTGGCGGCGGTCTCGAGCATGGCGTAGCCGAGGACCTCGTCCGGCGCGGTGCCGCCGACCAGGACGATCCGCGCCGGGTCCGCGATCCATGCCGCGACGACGCGCTCGTTGAGGTGCTCGTCAATGTGCGCCTGGATCACCTCGGGCGGAAGGGAGGCCGGGCTCGCGTCCCCGAAGGTCGCGGCGGCGACGGCGGCGATGGCGGCGGCGTCCTCCGGGCGGGCGGGGCGGACGTGGGCGGGGCTAGGGGTGGAGGCTGGCGGCTGGGGCGTGGACGGGCGCGGGGGCGTGCTCATGCTCGGACCGTAGCCGGGTGCGGGCGCTTCGGCGGTTCCGTTGCGTTGCGCTCACGACGCGCCGCGCCGCCGTCGGCGCGACGGCGAGTCGTGAGCGCAACGCCCCGCGGCGAGGGGCGACGTCAGGCCAGGAGGCCGACGATCCCGCGGAGGAGGGCGACGCTCGCCCCGACGCCGGCCACGCAGATGGCCAGCAGGCGCGCCCGGGAGGGGTTCACGCGGGGGGCGATCCGGCTGCCGATCAGCACGCCGATCGGGCCGCCGACCACGACGGCCGTCCAGACCGTCCAGTGGACGTCGACGCCGGCGGGGACCGCGGTGCCGAAGAGGGACTTGGTGGCGAGCGAGGTGAGGTTCGCGAGCAGGAAGATGGGCTGCAGGGTGGCCGCCCAGGAGCGCTGCTCCCAGCGGCTGGCGACGGCGTAGACCGCGAGGGCCGGCCCGGCCACCGCGGCGGTGGTGTTCATGAACCCGGCCGCGGTGCCGGCCAGGGCCGCGGGAGCGCTGCCCGAGGCCGTGAAGCGGCGCTGCAGACCGAGGGAGGCCGCGATCGCGACGAGCACGGAGCCGCCGAGCAGCACCTCGAGGGCGTGCACGTCCAGGCTGCGGACCGCCCATGCCCCGGCGAACGAGCCGACGATGAGCAGGGGCGCGAGGCGGAGGAATCGGCCCCAGTCCACGTGCCGCCGCAGCAGGGCGAACAGCAGGACCGCGGAGACGACGGCAGCCACGTTGGCCAGGCTCACGCCCGCGACCGGTCCCAGGAGCAGCGAGAGGGTCGGCCCGGCGATCATGCCCACGCCCATGCCGCTGACCCGTTGGAGCGCGCCGCCCACCATCAGGGCGGCCAGCGCGATCAGAGCAGGCACCAGCATCACGAGCGATATGTCCATGGGCGCAGTATGGCCCAGGCGGGCGCCGCCGTCGGCCCCGGTGAGGACGACGACGGACATCCACCACTTTCGTGCGGGAAACGGGACCCCATCACTTTCGTGCGGGAAACGGGACCCCATCACTTTCGTGCGGGAAACGGGAGCCTCCCAGCTGAGCATGACGACGGCGGCGCCCGCCTGGCCCGATCAGGGCGCGTCCGGGTCATCAATGGGGCCGGTGCAGCCCCACGCGGACGGGTCGGCCGCGCAGTCCTCGGCCACGTTGCGGGTGACGGTGCGCCAGATGTCCGCCGTGACCGGGGCCGCATCCAGGGTGATGGTGCCCGGAATCAACACCCAGTCCCCGTCCGCCTCCCGGTACTCACCGATGTACACCGTGGTCAGCGTGACCGTGTACTCCCCGGTCTCCTCGTACACGTGGCTCGTGGGCGTGGCGGTGTTGAACTCGGCCTGGGCGTGGCCGCCCACGTGCGTAACCCGCGGCGCCGTGCCGTCTCCGTAGTTCCAGTGGAAGGACACCGGAGTGGCGCGCAGCTCCACCGGCACCCCGTTGATGGTCGTGGAGAGCGTCTCCACGCCGGCATCCGTGTAGAAGTTCGTCTCCGCGTTGCGCACGCCGCGGCCGGCATTGTCGGACTCGATGGTCGGATCCAGCAGCAGGAGGGTGCGGATCTCCTCGAGGGTGAACGACCGCGCCCCGCCGGCCCCGGCCACCGCAGAGGTCGTGCACTCGGTCGGCCCGAAGGCGGAGTTCTCGTAGTCGACGCTGGTGTCCGTGCTGACCGGGATGATCCACTCCCCGCCCTCAGGGCAGAACCGGTCGGTCTGCTCCTGGCACGTCCCGAGGTCGGCGTTGCCGGCCTGGTTCGGGTGGCACGCGCTGGCCATGTGGGTCTTGATATGGGCATTCTTACTGCCCGTCCCTATCGACCGGGGGGCCGAATGTTGGCCGAAAAGAGATTTCGGACCACTGCACAGATTGCTAGCTTTCAGACCGCCTTCATCTTGGTTAGTGCTCGCCTTAGTTGGCTGACAAGTTGTGTCATATCCATCACTGGCTCGCTCACTTGGGTCCTGAGCCGTAGAGGGCTGCGCAAAGAGAATCAACCCACCCAGCAGAGAGATAGCGGCCAAACTTTTTAGAGTCGAGAATCTCGTGGCGCGCATCAGTCAGACTGCCCCTTGAACTCCGCATCAGTGACAATCCAAATATTGTCGTCCTCCAGGTACTCGGTTGCCACGATCCACGGGCTCTTCTCGCGCACACCTGAATCCGACCCAGGAACCTCCTGCCCACTTTCGTCAAACACGACTCCTGGGTCAAAATTGACAAGGAGTGTGGAAATATAGCCACCGACAGAGGGCCTTGCAATTTGTGAATCTACTTCAGGATTGGTCCCAGTCGACCATCCGCCGTTCTTGTAGACATCCTTCGTAGAGCCGCTCCAGTAGGCGCAGAACTGGCAATCTCTAGCAGAAACGTCATCAAATGCAGTCGAGTCGCCGGTCTGGTCCATGTAGTCCAGAGCAGCCCACCAGTACTCCACCGCCGCCTCGGCGCCCTCCTGGGTCTCCTCCCTCATCACTGCCGGCATCTCGGGCTTGGGCACGTTCTGCGCAGGACCCTCCGCAGACGCCGGCACATAGGCGCCACCACTGCCCGAGGACTCCGCAGCGGCCGTCGAGCCGACAGACCCGCTCGGCGACGTCGTCGGGCTGGACTCGGCGGACGGGCTCGGCGTGGTCGCCTCGGCGGAGCTCGACGGCGAGCCGGCCGGCGTCGACGAGGAGCTCTCGGCCGGCTCGGATCCTCCGCCGCAGGCCGTGAGCAGCAGCACCAGACCGGCCCCGAGGGCCCCGACCTGGGTCAGACGATGACGGCGCAGCACGCGCCGGGGTGCAGTGAAGGACATGAGCCCCCTCCTCCAGAAGGTTCCGTTCTGTGAACCGTCGGGCCCCGCGCTGATCCCGCAGCGCGCCCTCCCACGGGCTCAGGGGGCCGACCTGCCCCGAGTGTACGCAGACGCCCCCACCCCGCCACAGACTTCTCCACAGCCCGCCGAGACGGCCGCCCACACCGGCCCGCGCCGGCATGCACCGCCACCCGATCGCGCGATGCAATCGAAATGCGCGGCATTTCGATTGCATCCGTCCCCGGGGACCCCGCCTCAGGCCCCGCCCGCAGACTCGTGACACCCTGGACGGATGAGCGAGCGCACCTCCGAGCGCAGCCCCGAGCCCGCCTCCGAAC
>NZ_JANQCJ010000059.1:0-13251 GCF_024723355.1 Micrococcus sp. HG099
CCCCGCCGCCGCCCACTGGTACCTCACCCAGCTCGGCACCGCCCCGGCCGCCCGCGGCCGCGGAGCCGCCTCCGCCCTGGTCCGGCTGCGCCAGCGCCGGGCCGCGCGCGCCGGCGTCGGGATCCACCTCGAGGCCTCCTCTGCCGAGGCCGTGCCGTTCTACGCGCGCCTGGGCTTCCGCGAGACCGGGACGGTCCGCGCGCACGGCACCCGGGACCTGACCGCGATGTGGTGGGAGGCGCAGGCATGAGGCATCCGTTCGTCGACTACCTGGAGGGCCTGCTCGGCTCCCTCGAGCACGTCACCGAGGGGGACGTGGCCCGGTACATCCCGATCCTCGCCGAGGCGGACCCGTCCCTGAGCGCCGTGGCCGTGGCCACCACCTCGGGGCGCGTGCACACCGCTGGCGACGCCGACGCCGAGTTCTCCATCCAGTCGGTCTCCAAGCCGTTCACCTACGCCGGCGCCCTCGAGGACCGCGGCGTGGAGCTGGTGGACGAGTACGTGGCGCTGAACCCCTCCGGGGAGGCCTTCAATGAGCTCTCCCTCGAGGCCGACTCCCACCGCCCGGACAACGCCATGATCAACGCGGGCGCGATCGCCGTGCACCAGCTCCTCGTGGGCCCGGGCGCCACCCCCGCCGAGCGCACCGAGCGGGCCGTGTCCCTGATGTCCACGCTGGCCGGGCGGCGCCTGCGCGTGGACGAGCGGACGTTCGAGTCCGAGATGGCGACGGCGGACCGCAACCTGGCGCTCGGGCACATGCTCCGCAGCCACGGGATCCTGCAGGACCGGGCCGAGGACGTGGTGGCCGGTTACATCGCCCAGTGCTCCGTGATGGTGACGGTGCGGGACCTCGCGGTCATGGGCGCCACGCTGGCCTCCGGCGGGCTGCACCCGCTCACCGGCGAGCGGGTGCTCTCCTCGCTCGTGTGCCGGCAGGTGCTCTCCGTGATGTCCTCCTCCGGCATGTACGACGCCGCCGGCCAGTGGATGGCCCACGTGGGCATCCCCGCGAAGTCCGGGGTGTCCGGGGCCGTGCTCGGGGCGCTGCCCGGGCAGGTGGGCATCGGCACGTACTCCCCGCGCCTGGACCCGTTCGGGAACTCGGTGCGCGGCGTGGAGATGTGCCGGATCATGTCCGAGGACCTGGACCTGCACATCATGGAGGCGGACGCGATCGGCAGCACCGTGGTGCGCAGCGTCCGCCGCGAGGGGGACACGGTGCACCTGCACCTGCAGGGCGTGATCCGCTTCGGCGGCGGCGAGTCCGTGCTCGCGGCCATGACGGAGCTCGGCACCGGGGCGGACCCGGGCCCCGTGGAGTGGGCGCACTGCTTCTACCCGTTCTCCGAGGAGCCGGACACGGCCGCCGGCCGCGCCGCCGCGCAGGACGAGGGCCGCACCGCGGCCGAGGCACTCGAGCAGGAGGCGCCGGTGCGCGCCGTCGTCGTGCACCTGGAGCGCGTGGACCGGGTGGCGCCCGTGGGCCGGCGGCTGATCGAGGACGGTCTGAAGCGGCTGCGCGCGGACGGCGTCCAGGTGCGCGTGGAGGACCCGGACGGGGTGCTCACGGGCGGCTGACGGGAGCCGGGCGCCGCGGCCGTGTTCTTCCCCACGACCCCTTCTGTTCACCTGGCGTTCATGTGAGAATGGCGGATCCCCTCGTGTTCCCGTCTCTCCAGGACCCGCCATGCTCCGCTTCGCACGCCCCCGCTCCCGTCGCGCCCCGCAGGGGCTCGGGGGTCGGCTCGTGCGCGCCGTCGCCGCGCGGCTGGTGCCGCGCCCGGTGCCGCCGGGGCGGCCGCGGGCCCGCCTGGCCTGGCACGTCTCCGGGGCGCTGCCGCTGATCGGGTGCCTCACCTCGTTCCCCATCGGCATGTCCAAGGACTCGATGGTGATCCCGGGCGTCGGCTACCAGGGCGGCTTCTCCGCCGGCTGGCACCACGCCCTGAACCAGCCGGCGTACTTCACGTGGCTGTCCAACGCCCTGGTGGCGGGCACCTCGCTGACGCTGGCCACGCGCCGCACCGCGCCGACGTCGGACGCGTTCTGGGCCGTGCGCACGGCCGGTCTCGGCTCGGTGATGGTCACGGGCATCGTCTACAACTCCGTGCTGCGCGGCCGGGAGCAGGACACCGTGCTCTACCGGTTCAACGACACGCTGCAGCACATCGTGAACCCCGTGCTCGCCCCCGCCGTGTGGGCCCTGTTCGACCCGCGCGGGCAGATCACCCCGCGCCGCGCCGGCCTCGCCGCGGTGATCCCGCTGCTGTGGGCGACGGCCACCATGGCGCGCGGCCCGCGCATCGACTGGTACCCGTACCCGTTCCTGGACGTGCCCCGGCACGGGGCGCGGACCGTGGGCGTGGTGCTGGCGGGCATCCTGGCCGGCTTCACCGGCCTCATGGGCCTGCTCGGCGGCCTCGACCGCCGGCTCGGCGGGCGCTGAGCGCTCAGTCCGACGGCGGCGCTCAGCCCGACGACGGCGCTCAGTCCGACGACGGCGCGGCCCGGAGGGCGTGCCACTCGTGCGCCAGCAACCCCATGACGTGGCAGTCGATCCACTCCCCGTCCAGCAGCAGGGCCTGCCGGAGGGTGCCCTCGTGGACGAAGCCGAGCCGGGCGTAGACGTGGCGGGCGCGCGGGTTGTGGTCGTAGACCTCCAGGCCCACGCGGTGCAGTCCGACCGTGGTGAAGGCGTGCTCGAGCACGAGCGTGAGGGCGCGGGTGCCGACGCCGCGGTCCCGGCCGGCCCCGGCCAGCCAGAGGCGCAGCCCGCACGCGCGGTTGCTCGCATCCAGGTCCATGAGGAGGATCTCGCCGAGCACGGCGCCCTCGGCCTCCACCGTCCACACGGCCCGGTCCTCGTCCGCGGCCCAGCCGGCGTAGATCTCGGCGAGCCGCTCGGGTGTCGGGCCGGCGTGCGCCTCCCCGCGGGCGATCGCGGCCGCCTGGGCGGTGGAGTGCACGGAGCCGGTGAGCACCTGCACGTCCGCGTCCCGCAGGAGGGCGCCGAGGGCGGGGGCGTGGCGGGCGTCGGCGGGGTGCAGGGTGACGACGCCGTCGCCCAGCTCCGGCACGTCCGCCAGGATGGGCACGGGCTGGAGGTCCGGCACGGGCCTCAGCCCTGCAGTCGACGCAGCTCCACGGGCTGGCCGCACGCGTAGGAGGCCTCGCCGGCGAGGGTCCGGGCGGCGGCCTCGTCCGGGGCCTCCACGATCCAGAAGCCGCCGAGCTGGGCGCCCTCGGGGGAGGCGGTGCCCTCGGCGATGCGCCGCTGGGCGGCCACCTCCTCGGGGCCCTGGGCGGCGCTGGCGTCCACCACCACGGCCTCCTCGGGCGGGGTGAGGCCGCCGGCGCCCACGAGCGAGTCGGACTCCTCGAGCCGTGCGTTGAACGCGGCGACGCGCTCGAAGGCCAGGCGCATCTGGTCCTCGGACTCGTAGGCGGTGCCGGCGGCGTGCACGCCCGGGGCGTGCCACACGGAGATCAGGTACTGGCTCATGCGGGCATTGGACCACGCGCCCCGGACGTCGTGCCGCGTGTCCGGGGCGCGGGCTCCGGGGCGCGCGCGCTCCCTGCCGGGCGCGACGGCGTCAGGCGCCGCGGATCGCCTCGGCCACGGGGGTGTCCCCGTCCACGAAGTCGATCTTGCGGCCCACGGTGCCCGGCTCGGTGAGCACCGCGACGATCGCGCGGGCCACGTTGCCGCGGCTGACCTCGCCCTTCGGGGCGTCCGGGGCGTCCAGGTCCGGGTCCACGGTGATGCGGCCGGTGGGCTCCTCCAGGGTGAGCGCGGCCGGGCCGAGGATGGTCCAGGCCAGCCCGGTGTCCCGCAGGGCCTCGTCCGCCTCGGCCTTGGCCTGGGCGTAGGCGTGGAAGGAGTCGTCCTCGGGGACGCCGTGGTGCAGGGAGGCGCCGAGGTAGGACACCATCACGTAGCGGCGCACCCCGGCGGCCTCGGCGGCGCGCATGGTGGCCAGGGCGGCGTCGTGGTCCACGGCGCGCGTGCGGGCGGGGTCTCCGCCGCCGGCGCCCGCGGAGAACACCACGTTGTCCGCGTCGCGGAACGCCTGGACGAGGTCCTCCTCGCCCGCGCGCTCGACGTCCAACACGAGCGGGGCGGCGCCGGCCGCCTCCACCTCGGCGGCGTGCTCCGGGTTGCGGATGATCGAGGTGACGTCGTGGCCGGCCTCGGCCAGCAGCGGGGCGGCCAGCAGGGCCACCTTGCCGTGGCCGCCGATGATCACGGTGCGGGTCATGAGAGTGCTCCTTCGGGTCGGGTGCGTCTCACCGAGGCCAGCAAGCGCGGGGAGCGGGATATTCCGGGGGTGGGGGTGCCCGAGAGGCTGGGTGACGACGGCGACGCCCGCAGGGGGACGGCATGACGGGCTGGCGTGTTCCGAACCCTTGTCTGGTCCCGTCCCTAGGATGGACGAAGCGGGCCACGAGGCACTCGCAAGCATGAAGGGGCACTGAGGATTGTCACGACTGACTGAACTACTGCGGCAGGCGCGCAAGGCCGACGAGCAACTGGGCAAGGACCTCGAAGCCGAGATCGTTGCCCTGACCAAGCGGCGGACCTTTGGCCTGGTCTTCGAGCAGCACCAGCCGGAGGCCGTGGAGTTGCCCGGGCGTCCTGTGCGTCGTGGTGACAAGGTGCGGGTCCTCCCGCCCCGGGGCGAGGTCAAGCAGGGCGACCAGCGGCTCTGGCGGGTAGACCGGATCGAGCGCGTGGACGGCACGCGGGTGGCGCACCTGAGCGAGTTCGAGGCAGAGCAGCCCGAGCAGCAGTCGGCGCTGGTCGAAGACGTGGTGGTCGTGGCCGAGTTCCGCGACCGTATCTACCCCGGCTTGGTCGAGACCGGTCGGGTGGAGCGCGGCGGGGACAAGCCCTTCCACACGGTGATCAACGCCGAGAACTATCACGCGCTGGAGATGCTGACCTACACCCACCGGCACTCCATCGACGCCATCTACATCGACCCGCCGTACAACACCGGGGCGAAGGACTGGAAGTACAACAACAACTACGTCGAGGGGGACGACGACTACCGGCACTCGAAGTGGCTCGCCTTCATGGAGCGACGGCTGGAGATCGCCAAGGAACTACTGAACCCCGAGGACAGCGTGCTCATCGTCACGATTGACGAGAAGGAGTATCTGCGGCTGGGGCTGCTCCTGGAGCAGACCTTTCCCGACGCGAGGATCACGATGATCACGTCTTCGATCACACCCGGGGGGTCCACACGTAGCGGGACCTTCAACCGCGCTTCGGAGTACATCTACTTCGTCCAGGTGGGTACGTCCGCGCCCATGCCACTCCCCTTGTCGGCGGAATGGAATCCCGTTGGCACCAAGAACAAGCAGGACCTGTACTGGGCACGACTGATCCGCTCGGGCACTCAGCCCTTCAGGACGACCCACCCGAACCTCTTCTACCCCATCTACGTGTGTCAAACCGAGGGTGGAGAGGGTACGTTTCACTCGATCGGTGATCCTTTCTATGGAGACGGCTGGGAAAACGCCTCAGCTCCACAGGGGACAACGGCGATATGGCCCATTCGTGCAGACGGCAGAGAAGGTCGGTGGCAGATTTCGCCGAACGCGTTGAGGGAAGCGATGTCGGGTGGGTTCGTCAAGTTGGGTCCCTGGAAGCAAAAGCAGACGACTGTCTACTACTTGAAGCAGGGCGAACGGGCAAAGGTCGCCAACGGCACCTTCAGCATCGTCGGTCATCGCCCAGATGGGTCGGTAATCACGGACGGGAGTGCCTACCAAGCGAGATTTGTCCCAACGGATATTTGGCGGATCACCGCGCATGATGCTGGCAACAGCGGAAGCCGTCTTGTCGAGAAGTTCGTTCCCGCTCGGAAGTTTCCGTTTCCGAAGTCGCTGTATGCGGTCGAAGATGCCCTCCGCTTCTTCGTAAAGGGCAAGCCTGACGCGACTGTCCTCGACTTCTTCTCCGGCTCGGGCACGACTGCACACGCCATCATGCGCCTCAACAAGCAGGACAGCGGCAAGCGCCACTGCATCAGCGTCACCAACAATGAGGTCAGCGCCGAGGAGCAGCGCGGCCTGCGCAAGCAGGGGTTGCGTCCGGGCGACCCCGACTGGGAAGCGCTCGGCATCTGCGACTACATCACCAAGCCCCGGGTGACGGCTGCGATCTCGGGCAAGACCCCTGAGGGCGAGCCCATCAAGGGCGACTACAGGTTCACAGACGAGTTTCCGATGAGCGAAGGCTTCGAGGAGAACGCGGCGTTCTTCACGTTGACCTACGAGGACCCGCTGTCGGTTCGGCATCACCGTGCTTTCGAGCGGGTCGCCCCGATGCTGTGGCTGCGGGCCGGGTCGCGAGGTCGCGTCATTGACGACCTGGGTGAGGACGGCTGGGACGTGGCCGAGGCGTACGGGGTGCTGGAGAACATCGACCAGATGGGCGACTTCGTGGCGCGCGTGGCCGAGGTGGAGACGGTGGAGACGGTGTTCGTCGTGACTGACTCGGACGCCGCATTCCAGATGACCTGCCGTGATCTCCCCGAGCGGGTGACTGCGGTGCGGCTGTATGAGTCCTACCTGCACAACTTCATGATCAACCGGAGGGCAGGCGCATGAGGTACACACTGAAGGACTACCAGGCCGATGCCGTGCGCGAAGCGTTGCGTCGGCTGGAGCAGGCCCGCGACACGTACCAGCGCTACGGCTCCCTCTCGCAGTTCTCGCTGGCCGCGACCACGGGCGCGGGCAAGACTGTGATGGCGGCGGCGATCATCGAGGCGTTGTTCTTCGGTTCGGATGAGTTCGACTCCCCGGCAGACCCTGGTGCGACAGTGCTGTGGTTCTCCGACGACCCGTCGCTGAACGAGCAGTCACGGGCGCGCATTCAAGCGGCGGCGAGCGAGTTGGACTCCCGGTTGCGGGTCATCGAGAACACGTTCTCGGAGACCGCCTTCGCCCCGGGGATGGTCTACTTCCTCAACGCGCAGAAGTTGTCCAAGAACGCCCGGCTGGTGCGCGGAGCGACTCCCGACAATCCGAACGAGCCCCGCTTGTTCCAGCCGACGCCCGACATGGTGCAGCAGACGATCTACGACGTGATCCGCAACACCGTCGAGGCGGAGGGCCGGACGCTCTACTTCGTGCTCGATGAGGCACACCGGGGCATGAAGTCCTCCACGGAGCGCAACACCACGGTGCTGCGGCTGATCAACGGCGGCTCGGGCGCTCCGGCGATGCCGGTCGTGTTCGGCATCTCCGCCACGGTGGACCGCTTCACCCAAGCGATGAAGAAGGTCACCAACCGCACGGCCCTGCCCCCAGTCGAGGTGGACTCAGCCCTGGTGCAGGCATCAGGGCTGTTGAAGGACGACATCGTGTTGACGATTCCGACCGAGGAGGGGAACTTCGACACCACCCTCCTGCGGCGGGCGGTTCAGCGCGTCAAGGAATCCACCGCTGCCTGGGCGGCCTATGCCGTTGAGCAGGAGGAAGCCGACCCGGTGGTGCCGCTCCTGGTGGTTCAGGTGGCTGACAAGCCCACGGAGGCTGATCTGGCGCGGGTGCTCGATGCGATCTATGACGAGTGGCCGGACCTTCCTTTGGAAGCGGTGGCGCATGTCTTCGGCACCCACACCGATCTGCTGTTGGGTCAGCAGCCTGTGCCCTACATCGCCCCTCAGCGGGTGCAGGACGCCAAGCATGTCCGAGTGTTGCTGGCGATGGAGGCGATCTCGACCGGTTGGGACTGTCCCAGAGCCGAGGTGCTGGTCTCCTTCCGGACGCGCAACGACTCGACCTACGTCCATCAGTTGCTCGGTCGGATGATGCGCACCCCGCTCGCGCGGCGCATCCCGGGCAACGAGGTGCTCAACTCGGTGGACTGCCTGCTGCCGCACTTCGACCGCAAGACCTCCACGGCCATCGCCCAGATGCTGATGAAGGGCAAGACTGCGGTCGATGACTCAGACCAGGGCGAGGGCGACGAGGAGACCCAGAAGGCCCGCAGGGTGCTCTTCGACCCGGTGCGGCTGGAGCCCAACCCCGAGGTGCCGCAGGAGGTCTGGGACCTGCTGGAGCAGATTCCCTCGGTGACGATCCCGAAGAAGAACGTCAAGCCCATCCGCAGGCTCGACGCCCTGGCCACGGCGCTGTCCAAGGACGGGTTGATCGACGGCGCAGTAGCGAAGGCCCAGAGCCACCTCTGCGCGGTCCTGGATGGTCGGGCCGTTCAGTACAAGACCAAGGTCGATCAGGCCCGGGCAGACGTGCTCACGATGACCGGCGAGGAAGCCCGGGGACGGGTCGGCAAGGAGGGCTTCTCCTACAAGTCCTTCGAGGTCAGCGCCGATCCGCGCGCCATCGAGGATTCCTACCAGCACGCCGCCCGCCTGCTCACCAAGAGCCTCGCAGCGGCCTACGTCGACCACCTGGTGGGACCGGAGGAGGACGTGGACCTGCTGGAGGCCAATATCATCGTCGCGGCGCTTGGGCGGGTGCCCGAGATCGTGGCCGACGTGGAGCAGGAGGCCGACGAACTCGCCCGCGACTGGCTCACCCAGACCCGCGTGGCCCGCAAGGGACTCAGCGACGAACGGCAGGCAGAGTACGACCGACTGGAAGGCATGTCCACCCACCCTGAACGCATCTCCCTCACCGCTCCCAAGGTGGCGCAGGCCGACCGCAAGGCCCGGGAGAAGGACGGCACCGAGCACGACCTGCCCGTGCGTCGACTCCACCTGACCGCTGCCGAGGACGGGACGGTCCCCATCGACCTCAACGAGTGGGAGCGCAAGGTCTTGGACTCCGAGTCGAAGCAGCCCGGCTTCAAGGCGTGGTACCGCAACCCCTCCCGGGCCACCAAGGAGTCCCTGGCCGTGGCCTACAAGGACGGAGGCGGCGACTGGAAGGCCATGCGGCCCGACTTCGTGTTCTTCGGCTCCCAGCACGACGCCCAGGTCGTGGTGGACCTGGTGGACCCCCACGGCCACCACCTGGCCGACGCCATGCCCAAGTTGCGCGGCCTGGCCGACTTCGCTGAGCAGTACGGCCACGAGTTCCGCCGCATCGAGTCGGTTGCCGAGACGGGGGGAGTGCTGAGGGTCCTCGACCTGACCAAGCACCACGTGCGGCAGGCGGTGCGGGACAGCCAGGACGCCAAGGCTCTTTACGAGTCCGGCGTCGCAAGGGACTACTGACATGGCCCTCCTCGACTGGCTCCGGCGCACGTGGACCTCACCAGGAACCGTGAGCACCCCGCCCTCTCCACCCCACGGTGAACCCGATGAGACTATGGTCTCCGACGCATGGACAGTTCTCTCGAATGTCAACGAATGGGTGAAGCACGCGGAGACCAAACTCGGCGTCGTGTTGGCCTTCCTCGGTGTACTCGCGGCGGGGCTGATTACCCTGGCCATCGAGGTAGGTCGGCCCTCACTCGTTATGGCGATCTTGGAAGGGATCGCTGGAGTGTTGCTGCTTGTGGGCATGGGGTGCGCCTCGATGGGCCTCCTGCCGCAGTTCGCCCATGAGTCCGACGAGACCAAGATGAACCCTCTCTACTACGGAGACGTACGTCGTCACTTCGCGGCCGAGCCGGCGAAGTATGCCGCGCATTTGAGGTCGGCTCTTTCGGGTCCACAGGTGATGACCGATCACGTGGCACATCAGATCGTGGCGAACTCCAAAGTGGCGGTGCGCAAGTACACGTTGGCTAACCGAGCTATCCTCATCGGCTACCTCTCCCTGTTGACAACGGGGGCGCTTGTGCTCGGGCTCGTATCGGGCTGGTAGCCCAAGAGTGTCCGGGTGGCTCCGTAGCCTGGGTCCCATGAGTGATAAACCGGCATTTCTGACCTCCCTCCTCGATGATCTAGGCGAGGAGGTGAACACCGTGCTGAACAACTCCGACATCCCAGTGGTGGACAAGGACGGCACATTCGACGCCAAGGACATCCCCTCGTCATCCAGCACCACCTGGATCAAACTGCCAGAAGTCGTGGCTGTGGTCTGCGACCTGAAGGGGTCCACCCACCTCGGGACAGGGAAGCATGACAAGTCGACTGCCCGCATCTATAAGGCCAGCGTCGAGGGCGCTGTGCGCATTTTCCACGAGTTCGACGCGAACTTCATCGACATACAAGGAGACGGCGGCTTCGGCCTGTTTTGGGGCGACAAGGCTTACGAACGAGCCCTATGTGCAGGGGTCACTATCAAGACGTTCAGCGAGGACCTCGTGGCGCAGCTGGAGAAGCGGTGGCCAGATGCGCCGGAGACGGGATACAAGGTGGGCATCCACGCCGCGCGCACACTGGTCAAGCGCATCGGCACCCGGCGTGTGGTCTCGGAGCAAGAAGCTGTCTGGGCAGGCAGGCCAGTCAACTACGCGGCCAAGTGCGCGCAGGCCGCAGAACGCCACCAGATGGTCGTGACGCAGCAGGTGTGGGACAAGTTCAAGAAGAACGACTACATCGCCTTCAGCTGCGACTGCAAGAACGGGCCGTCAGCAAACCTGTGGATGGACATCACCGTTGAGCCGCTGCCCGAAAACGATCAGGCTGGCGTTGTCCTGGGCTCAGGATGGTGTGGAAAGTGCGGCCCAATGTTCTGTGACGCGATCATGGCGGGTGAGACGAAGAGAGAGATCCCCATCAACATCCGCAACACAATTTCCCGCATGGCGATGGAGAAGGCGTTGGAAGCCAAGCGTGGCAGAGACCGCATGCGCAAAGCCCAAAGTGCCTTCCGGCGGTAGCGATTGGCGGGCGCTGACACCCCTTCCATAGTGCGGGCGTATCGGGCGAAATCGACCACCTCGCGGGACGCCCTCGTACCCGCCCACATAGTGTTCCCGGAGGGACCGGGGGTGCCGCCCTCGCACGGTCGGTCTTTCTCGTGGAGATCTTCCCGGTCGCCTATCTGTCCTGAGCGTCGACGCGTCAGCCGCGTCGGAGGGGCGGCGGCGCACCCCCCCCGTCAGCTCTCCGCCTGCCCCTGACGCCAGTACCCCATGAAGGAGACGTGCGCCTTGGGGACGCCGCCGGCGCCCACGCTCAGCCGCCGCAGGGCGCGCACCATCGCGGACTCCCCGGCGAGGAATACGTAGGCCTCGGGCCGTTCGTCCTCGGCGAGGGCGGCCACGGTCCACTCGCGGTCCGCAGACTCGGCGGGCGGGGCCACCGGCCCCCCGGCGTCGTCGGGGTCCACGCCGAGCAGCGCGGCGAGGCGGGCGTGCGCCCAGGATCCCGACGGCGTCCCCGGCGCCCGGCGGCCCACGTGCAGGCGGACGCGGCCCCGGTCCGCCAGCTCGGTGACCTGCCGCCAGTCCCACGGCTCGGGGACGGCGAGGCGCTCGGCGATCAGGTCGGCGACCTGCCCGTCGTGGGGCAGCTCGAGCACGAGGTCCGCGACGCCGTCGAACCCGCCGAACGGGTCGGCCAGCTCCTCGGCCACGGAGACGAGCGCGGGCACGGCGGTCTCGTCGCCCACGGCGAGCACGCGCCGCGCGCCGGTCTGCCGCCAGGCGGACCACGCCGGCGCCTCGGCGCTCGGCACGAGGACGTTCACCGCGTCCCCCGCCTGCACCGCGCGCGCCCAGCGCAGGCCCGGCCCCTGGTGCGGGTCCGCGGGATCGTCGGCATCGCCGTGCAGCACCACGTCCACGGTCAGGGACGGCACCGGCCGGCCGTCCAGCCGCACCGGCCCCGCCGACCGCACCGTGTACGTGCGCATCCAGCCGCGCTCGGCCTCGGGGATCGCCAGGAAGCCGGCGCGGAACCCCGCGGACAGGTCCGGGTCGGCCGAGACGCCGCCCGGCGGCGGGATCAGCACCTTCACGTACGCATCCCGGCGCGGCCGCGAGCCCCGGTACAGGGCGTGCAGGTCCGCCGTGCCGGGCGGCAGCAGCCCCATGAGGTCCGGGCTGGCCCGCTCCAGGTCCGGCCCGGCCAGCACGATCCGCCGGAAGCCGCGGCACGGCTGCTCCACGGACACCACGCGCGTGTGCGCCACGAACATGCCCTCGCTCATCGGGTCTCCTGGGTCGTCGGGGAGGGGAGGGAGGCGCCGCGGTCCGCCGCACCCCGCGGGAGCACCACGGGGTGCCCGAGCAGCGGGTCCGGCCGGACGTCGGCGTCGAGGTCGAACACCTCGGCGAGCACGGCGGGGGTCAGCACCTCGGCGGGCGTGCCGGCGGCCGCCACCCGCCCGTCCCGCAGCGCGACGAGCCGGTCCGCCACCCGCGCGGCGAGGCTCAGCTCGTGGAGCACGGCCACCACCGTCACGGGCTCCTCGTCCCCGTCCGGGCGGGTGAGCCCGCGCACCAGGTCCAGCACCTCCACCTGGTGGGCCAGGTCCAGGTAGCTGGTGGGCTCGTCCAGCAGCAGCACGGGAGTGCGCTGAGCGAGCACGAGCGCCAGCCACGCGCGCTGGCGCTGGCCGCCGGAGAGCTCGGCCACCTCGCGGTCGGCGAGCTCCTCGAGGTCCGTGTGCCGCAGCGCCCGGGCGACCGCCGCGTCGTCGTCGGCCCCGGTCGTGCCGAACAGCCCGCGGTGCGGGTGCCGGCCCCGCTGGACGAGCTGGGCCACGGTCATGCCCTCGGGGGCCACGGGGTGCTGGGGGAGCAGGGCCACGGTGCGGGCGTACTCCCGCGCGGAGTAGGCGCCCAGGTCCCGGCCGAGCACGTCGGCGGATCCGCCGCGCAGGGGCAGCTGCCGGGTGAGGCCGCGCAGCAGGGTCGACTTGCCGCAGCCGTTCGCCCCGATCAGCGCGGTCACGCGGCCGGCGGGCACGTCGAGGTCCACGGGGCCGACCGTGTCCGAGGTGTCCGGGCGGCCGTAGCCGAGCCGGACGCCGCGCAGGCGCAGGGCCGGGCCCGGGGCGGGGCCCGTTGCCGGGTCCGTCCCGGGGCGCTCCGCGGGCGGCGCGGCGGGATGCGGGGGAGTCATCTCAGGCCGTCCTCTCGCCGCGCCGGCCGGCGCGGATCAGCAGGGTCATCATGAGCGGGGCGCCGGCGGCCCCGGTGAGCACGCCCGTGGGCAGGCGGGTGCCCTCGGCGAGCAGGGCCACGGCCTCCGCCGCGAGCAGGTCCGCCGCGAGCACGAGCACCGCGCCGGCCAGGGCCGCCGCCGCCAGGGAGGGGCGTCCTCCGGCCAGGCCGCGGGCCAGCGGGGTGGCCAGCAGCGCCACGAAGGCCAGCGGCCCGACGGCGGCCGTGGCGGCCGCCGCGAGGACCGCGCCCAGCAGCAG
>NZ_JANQCJ010000005.1:0-43681 GCF_024723355.1 Micrococcus sp. HG099
GTCCCCGCCCCCAGCGCATCCGCCGGCTCCCCCGCCGCGGGCTCCGCCCCCGCGACCCCCACGGACCCGGCCTCGATCGCCGCCTCCCGCGTGCGCGAGGCACGCGAGTCGGCCTCCGCCGAGGGCACGCCCCGCGCCCAGCCGCGCCAGGCCCTGGAGACGCTCGGCCCCGGCATCCGGGACGGCGCCGCCACCACCGCCTGGGAGAACACCGCCGCAGTGCGCAACGACACGGTCTCCGTGATGGACTGCACCCGCGACGTCCTGGACCAGCGCACCCTGGACGCCGTGGCCACCCACATCCCGGACGCCTCCACCTTGGAGATCGTGCAGCTCTTCGCCTCCCAGGACGAGACGCACGAGTTCCTCACCTGCGTGTACAACGGCTACTTCGAGTACAGCCCCGGCATGCCGCTGGCCCAGGTGCACTACCAGCACAACCTCGACAGCACCCGCCTGGACTGGTGCGAGGACGAGCCGGCCACCGTGGCGGACGAGTACACCTTCGACCCGGAGACCGGGAAGGGCCTGCTCGCCCTCCTGCGCCCCGGCATGATCGGCGGCCAGGACGGCGCCCCCCTCATGCCGCAGCGCACCGCCTGGGCCTGCAGCGAGGACGGCACCGAGCTGGTCTCCGTGACCATGGGCTCCATGGAGGGCTACGGCGACGCCAACGGCGGCCTCACCCAGGTGGAGAACTCGCCCGTGGCGGGGAGCACCACGCTCGTCACCCAGGCGCGCGACCACCTCGCGGACACCGTGCTCAAGGACGCCTCCCGCTTCCACGAGGTCATCGAGCTCAGCTCCCCGTTCTTCCTGGACGCCTCGATGGACGAGGAGTCCCTCGCCAAGGCCCGCGAGATCCCCACGGGCCGCGTGCCGGACGAGCTGCTGAACAACCAGTCCACGATCGACCGCCCCGAGGGCGCCCCCGGCCCCGTGGCCCCGGGCCAGCCCCCGCGCCCCTTCCAGGGCGCCGCCCGCGAGGCCGCCGAGTCCCAGCGCGCCGCCGAGGCCTCGGCCTCCGCCGCGGAGGCCTCCGCCTCCCGCGCCGCCTCCGGCTCGGGCACGCCGTCGCCGAGCTCCACGCCGGCCTCGCGCACCCCCTCGCCCTCGGGCACCGGCGGCTGACGGACACGGCCCCGGACACGACGACGCCCGGTCACCTCGCGGAGGTGACCGGGCGTCGTCGTCGGGACCGGGCCGTCGTCGTGCGGCCTCAGGCGCGCTCGGCCGAGAAGTGCCGGCGGTAGGCCCCGAGCGTGAGGAACGCGGGGTACTCCGGCGGCAGCGCGGACTCGCAGAACACGCGGCGCGCGTCCTCGAACCGGTGGCCCTCCGGCAGCGGGCCGGCGAGGATGCGGGCGTGCTCCTCGCGGACGAGCTGCTCCATCCACTCGCGCGAGGCGGTGCGGGTGCCGCCGTCCTCCAGGGCGACCGCGGTGCGGTTGTGCGCCCACTGCCAGATCTGCGAGCGGGAGATCTCGGCCGTGGCGGCGTCCTCCATGAGCCCGTGGATGGCCGCGGCCCCCTGGCCACGCAGCCAGGACTCGACGTACCGCATGGCCACCTCGATGTTGCGGCGCACCCCGGCCTCGGTGACCGAGCCCGTGGTGGCGGCGACGTCGAGCAGGCCCGCCTCGTCCGGCTCCACGTCCTCGCGGCGGCGCGTGCGGATCTGGTTCGGGGCCTCGCCGAGGACCTCGTCGAACACCTCACGGGCCACGGGCACGAGGTCCGGGTGGGCCACCCAGGAGCCGTCGAAGCCGTCGCGGGCCTCGCGGGCCTTGTCCTCGCGGACCTTCGCGAACGCGACCTCATTGGCCGCCTGGTCCCGGCGGTCCGGGATCACGGCGGACATCCCGCCGATCGCGGAGGCGCCGCGGCGGTGGCAGGCCCGCACGAGCTGCTCGGTGTAGGAGCGCATCATCGGCTGGGTCATGGTGACCTCCGCGCGGTCCGGCAGCACGTAGGCCGGGCCGCGGTCCCGGTAGTTCTTGATGAGGGAGAAGATGTAGTCCCACCGCCCCGCGTTGAGCCCGGCGGCGTGGTTGCGCAGCTGGTAGAGGATCTCCTCCATCTGGAACGCGGCCGTGATGGTCTCGATCAGCACCGTGGCGCGGATCGTGCCCTGGGGGATGCCGAGGGCGTCCTGGGCCGCCACGAACACGCAGTTCCACAGGCGGGCCTCGAGGTGGGACTCGAGCTTGGGCAGGTAGAAGTACGGGCCGTGGCCGCGGCGGACCAGCTCCGCGGCGTTGTGGAAGAAGTACAGGCCGAAGTCCACGAGGCCGCCGGCCATGGGCTCGCCGTCCACGCGGAGGTGGTCGTCGGTGAGGTGCCAGCCGCGGGGCCGGACGATGATCGTCGGCCGGTCCGTGAGCTCGGCCCCGCGCAGCCGGTACTCCTTGCCCTCCGGGCTCGTGAAGTCGATCCGGCCGCGGATCGCGTCGTACAGGTTCACCTGCCCGTCCAGCATCCTCTCCCACGAGGGCGTGGAGGAGTCCTCGAAGTCCGCGAGCCAGCCGGTGGCGCCCGAGTTCAGGGCGTTGACGGTCATCTTGCGGTCCACGGGGCCGGTGATCTCCACGCGGCGGTCCTTCAGGCCCGGGGCGAGCGGGGCCACGCGCCACGAGTCGTCCTCGCGGACCCGCTTCGTGGCCCGCAGGAAGTGCGGATCCCAGCCCTCGGTGATGCGCTGCCGGGTGAACTCGCGCTCCTCCAGCAGCCGCCGGCGGCGGTCCTCCGCCACCCGGTGCAGGCGACCGAGGAAGGCGAGCGCGTCCTCGGTGAGGATCTCCGCCTGGCGGTCGGTCACGGGGCCGTGGACGGTGACCACGGGGGCGGCGCCGGCGGGGGCAACGACGGGCAGCGCCTGGGTGCTGACGTCGTGCGGCAGCGGCGTGTGGGCGGCGGTGTCGACGGGCTCGTCGGTGTGGTGCAGGGCGGGGGCGGCGTGGTGCCGCCCGGAGGTGACTGTCGTGGTGGTCATGGGACTGCCTCCTGGGCGTGGGGAGCGGGCGGGTCGGCCGACGGCGGGCCGGGCTCAGTGGAACTGGCCGGACTCCGTGGAGCCCGCCAGGGCCACCGTGGAGCTGTCCGGGTTGATGGCGGTGGACACGGCGTCGAAGTAGCCGGTGCCGACCTCGCGCTGGTGCTTGGTCGCGGTGTAGCCGCGGGCCTCGTCGGCGAACTCGCGCTCCTGCAGCTCCACGTAGGCGGACATCTGGCGCTCGTGGTAGCCCTTGGCCAGGTCGAACATGGAGTGGTTCAGGGCGTGGAAGCCGGCCAGCGTGATGAACTGGAAGGTGTAGCCCATGGCACCCAGCTCGCGCTGGAACTTGGCGATGGTGTCGTCGTCGAGGTTCTTCTTCCAGTTGAAGGACGGCGAGCAGTTGTAGGCCAGCATCTGGTCCGGGAACTCGGCCTTGACAGCCTCGGCGAACTTCCGGGCCAGCTCGAGGTCCGGGGTGCCGGTCTCCATCCAGATCAGGTCCGCGTGCGGGGCGTAGGCCTTGGCGCGGGCGATGCAGGGCTCGACGCCGTTGCGGACCTTGTAGAAGCCCTCCGCGGTGCGCTCACCGGTGATGAACTCGGCGTCGCGCTCGTCCACGTCCGAGGTGATCAGCGTGGCCGCCTCGGCGTCGGTGCGGGCGATGATCACGCTGGGCACGTCGGCGACGTCGGCGGCCAGGCGGGCGGCGTTGAGCGTGCGGATGTGCTGGCCGGTGGGGATGAGCACCTTGCCGCCGAGGTGGCCGCACTTCTTCTCCGAGGCCAGCTGGTCCTCCCAGTGCACGCCGGAGGCGCCGGCGGTGATCATCGACTTCATGAGCTCGTAGGCGTTGAGCGGGCCGCCGAAGCCGGCCTCGGCATCGGCCACGATCGGCACGAGCCAGTCCTCGACGCTGCTGACGCCCTCGGCGTGCTCGATCTGGTCCGCGCGCAGCAGGGCGTTGTTGATGCGGCGCACCACCTGCGGCACGGAGTTGGCCGGGTACAGGGACTGGTCCGGGTACGTGTGGCCGGAGAGGTTGGCGTCCGCGGCCACCTGCCAGCCGGAGAGGTAGATGGCGCGCAGCCCGGCCTTGACCTGCTGGACCGCCTGGTTGCCGGTGAGGGCGCCGAGGGCGTTGGTGAAATCACCGCGGGCGTTCTCGTCCTTCAGCTGGGTCCACAGCTTCTCGGCGCCGCGGCGGGCCAGCGTGTGCTCCTCCTGGATCCGGCCGCGGAGACGGACGACGTCGTCCGGGGAGTAGGTGCGCTCGATGCCGGCCCAGCGGGGGTTGTGGTCCCAGTCATGCTGGAGCTGCTCGGCGGAGGCGGGAGTGGAGTGGTGGGGCTGGGTGGTCATGACGTCCTCCTGAGGATCGGTCCGGTTCGGTGAGGGGTTCGGTGCGACGTGTCCGTCGCTGCCGTTGACATCCACCTTGGCCCCGGGCAAGGCCCTCGGGAGCACAAAATCGGTGGAAACTCCGGTCGTTCCTGCCACTGGGTCAGAACGTGACGGCCCTTGCGCCCCGGTATGGCCTGGATCACACCAGCGGCCCCCCGCCTGTCAAGAATGTGACTTTCTTTCTGTCACACGTGATCTCCTCCCCGGTTCCGCCTACAGTTCCGCGCATGATGACCCGCCCGCTTCCCGAGGACAGCGCGACCGTGGACGCCGTCGCACTGGGCCGCCGCGTCCGGCACCTGCGCAAGCAGGCCGGACTCACCCTGGACCAGCTCGCGGACCGCACGGGCGTGAGCGGCTCGCACCTGTCCCTCGTGGAGAACGCCCGCCGCGAGCCGCGGCTCTCGCTGGTCCAGCGGATCGCGGAGGTCCTGGGCGTGCCGGTCGAGGACCTGCTCACCGGCCGGGCCCCCACCCGTCGGGCCGAACTGGAGATCGAGGTCGAACGGTTCGCGCGCTCGGAGCACTACGCCTCCCTCGGCCTGCCCCCGCTGCGCATCGGGCCCCGCACCCCCACCGAGGTCCTCGAGGTGATCGCGGGGCTGGAGGCCGAGCTGCGCCGTCGCCTGGAGGAGCAGGCCGCCACCCCCGAGGAGGCGCGCCGCGCCAACGCCCAGCTGCGCGCCCGGATGCGCGCGGTGGACAACCACTACCCCGACCTCGAGGCCGAGGCGCAGCGGCTGCTCGACGCGATCGGCCACACGGGCGGGCCGCTGGGCCTGCACGCCGTGTCCAGTCTCGCCGAGCACCTGGGCTTCACCCTGAGCTTCGTGGCCAACCTGCCGCACTCCACGCGCTCGGTCACGGACCTGAAGCACGGCCGCATCCACGTCAGCGGGGGCCGCGCCAGCGACCACGACCGGCGCACCGTGGTGCTGCAGGCACTCGCGGCCGCCGTCCTGGGCCACGGCGAGCCGCGGGACTACGAGGACTTCCTCTCCCAGCGGGTGGCCGTGAACTACCTCGCCGGCGCCCTGCTGATGCCGCAGCGGCCCGCGAGCGCCCTGCTGCGCGCCGCCCAGAAGCGCCGGGACCTGTCCGTGGACGACCTGAAGGACGCGTTCGGCGTCTCCTACGAGGCGGCCGCCCACCGCTTCACCAACCTGGCCACCGTGGACCTGGGCATCCGCTGCCACTTCCAGAAGGTCCACGAGACGGGGGTGATCCACAAGGCCTACGAGAACGACGGGCTCGTGTTCCCGGCGGACCACACGGGCGCCATCGAGGGCCAGGCCGCCTGCCGGCGATGGGGGGCCCGGCAGGCGTTCGGGCGCAGCGACCGGTTCCGCGCGCACACCCAGTACACGGACGCCCCGAACGGCACCTACTGGTGCACCTCGATGGTGGAGCACGGCCCGGACGGGCTGTTCGCCCTCTCCGTGGGCACGGCGTTCGAGCACGCTCGGCACTTCCGCGGAGCCGACACGCGGCACCGGATCACCTCCACGTGCCCGGACCCGCGCTGCTGCCGCCTGCCGGACCCGGCCCTGGAGGCGGAGTGGGGCGGGCACGTGTGGCCGGCGGCCCGCATGCACGCCCACCTGCTGGCGGCCATGCCCACCCAGGCGTTCCCCGGGGTGGACGAGGTGGAGGTCTTCGAGTTCCTCGAGTCCCAGCGGGACCGCACCCCGGGCGCGCCCGGGGCCGACGCGCCCGACGGCGCCGGGGGCGTCACGCCGTGACGCCGACGGCCCCGCACCTGCCGTGGCGCAGGTGCGGGGCCGTCGTCGTGCGGACAGGGCGCGCCCTGCCCGGCGCGGGCGGGTCAGCCGAGCTCGCCGGCCCGGCGGTCCCAGTCGTCGTGCTCGCGGTCGCGCGCCTCGCGGCGGTCCGCGCGGGCCTCGAGGCGCTCGATGCGACGCTCGAGGTCGGAGCCCTCGGCGTCGGCCCGGGCAGGGAGCTCACCGGCCGGGCGGCGCCCCTCGATCGCGTCGAGGCGCGTGCGCAGCTCCTCGACCTCCTTCTTCATCTCCTCGCCGGGCAGGGCGCGGCCGGTGACGAGCTGGACCACCTGCAGGGTGCCCCACACCAGGATGGCGACGATGGCGATCCAAGCGAACCAGGGGAGTCCTCCCAACATGACGGCTCCCGTCAGCCGATGCTGGTGCCGGCCGAGTTGAGCTCCTGGCACGCCTGCACGACGCGGGCGGCCATGGCCTCCTCGGCCTTGGCGCCCCACACACGGGGGTCGTACATCTTCTTGTTGCCGACCTCGCCGTCCACCTTCAGCACGCCGGCGTAGTTCTCGAACATGTGGCCGGCCACGGGGCGGGAGAACGCGTACTGGGTGTCCGTGTCCACGTTCATCTTGACGACGCCGTAGCTCACCGAGTCCGCGATCTCCTGGGCGGCGGAGCCGGAGCCGCCGTGGAACACGAGGTCGAACGGGCGCTCCTTGCCGAACTTCTCGCCCACGGCCTTCTGGATGTCCTCGAGGATCTGCGGGCGCAGCTTCACGTTGCCCGGCTTGTAGACGCCGTGCACGTTGCCGAAGGTCAGGGCAGTCATGTAGCGGCCCTGCTCGCCGAGGCCGAGGGCCTCGATGGTGGCGATGCCGTCCTCCACGGTGGTGTAGAGCTTGTCGTTGATCTCGTGGGCGACGCCGTCCTCCTCGCCGCCGACGACGCCGATCTCCACCTCGAGGATCTGCTTGTTGGCGTGGGTGCGGGCCAGCAGCTCCTTGCCGATGCGCAGGTTCTCCTCGAGGGTCTCGGCGGAGCCGTCCCACATGTGGGAGTTGAAGATCGGGTCGCGCCCGGCCTTCACCTCAGCCTCGGAGGCGTCCAGCAGGGGCATGACGAACTCGTCGAGCTTGTCCTTGGGGCAGTGGTCCGTGTGCAGGGCGATGTTCACGGAGTAGTTCTTGGCGACCTCGCGGGCGAAGGCGGCCATGGCCAGGGAGCCGGTGACCATGTCCTTCACGGAGGAGCCGGAGAAGTAGGCGGCGCCGCCGGTGGAGACCTGGATGATGCCGTCCGAGCCGGCCTCGGCGAAGCCGCGGATGGCGGCGTTCAGGGTCTGGGAGCTGGTGACGTTGATCGCCGGGTAGGCGAAGGCGCCGTTCTTGGCGGCGTCGATCATCTCGGCGTACTTGTCCGGGGATGCGATGGGCATGTTGCAGCTCCTAGGCGTCGTCGACTCAGGCGGGCTCGGGGCGCGCGACGGCGCGGCACCCTCGTCATCATTCTATCCGCGCGGGGCCGCGGCCCCCAGGGCCCGGGGACGCACGACGGCGGCGCGGCAGGCGACGACGACGCCCCCCGTCGGCGCCCGGCCGACCGGTGACGGGGACGCCGCGGGAGCCTAGAGTGGCGCGCGTCACATTCCTCGCCCACGGGAGGCCCCATGTCACGCCGTCGCCGCGTCCGCCCGCTCTCCACCGCCGCCGCCATCGCCGTCGCCGCCGGCCTCTGCGCCCCCAGTGCCCTCGCCCAGGACCCGGCCCCCGCCCCGGACGCACCCGAGGTGCGCTCCGCCGTCGAGGACCTGTCCCGGCCCGCGAGCCCCGCCGAGGAGCGCAGCTGGGACGCGGCCCGCGCCGAGCTCGCCGAGGACACCGCCGGCGACGCCTTCTACCGGCCGCCCGCCACGATCCCCGCACGGCCGGGCACGCTGATCCGCAGCGAGCCCAGCGCGTTCTACCTGGACCCGGTGAAGCTGATCCGGGTGCCGGCCCGGGCCACGCGCATCCTCTACTCCTCCGTGGACGCGCAGGGCCGCCCCATGGCGGTCTCCGGCACGGTCCTGACCCCCACGGCCCCGTGGACGGGCGCCGGCGAGCGTCCGGTGATCGGCTACGCCGTGGGCACGCAGGGCGCCTCCGACCGCTGCGCCCCCTCGCGCACACTCTCCACCGGCGAGCAGTACGAGGGCGTGGGCATCACGTCCCTGCTGGACCGCGGCCACACCGTGGTGGTCACCGACTACGAGGGCCTCGGCACCCCCGGGGCGCACACCTACATGGTCCGCGAGTCCCAGGCGCACGCCGTGCTGGACTCCGTGCGCGCGGCCGCCCAGGTGGACGGCGCGGAGGTCACCGCGAACTCCCCCGTGGCGCTGGCCGGCTACTCGCAGGGCGGCGGGGCCTCCGCCGCCGCGGCCGAGCTGGCCCCCGCCTACGCCCCCGAGCTGGACCTCAAAGGCGCCTACGCGGGCGCCCCGCCCGCCGACCTCGTGCAGGTCACGGACCGGATCGACGGCGGCTCGTACTCCGCCTTCCTGCTGTACGCGATGAGCGGGCAGCTGGCGGCCTACGACGTCGACCCGGCGGTCCACCTGAACGAGCACGGCAGGCAGGTGCTCACCGACGCCGTGGAGACCTGCGTGACGGACAGCGGGGAGCACGGCTCCCTGGACTCCTCCGCCCTGACGCACACCGGGCAGTCCTTCCCGCAGCTGGTGCGCACCGACCCGCAGCTGGCCGGGATCCTCGCCGAGCAGAAGCTCGGGGCGGAGGGGCGCCGCCCGGAGGTGCCCGTGATGATCGCCCACTCCCTCACGGACGACGTCATCCCGTACCGCACCGGCCGGGAGCTGGGGCTGCGCTGGTGCGCCGAGGGCGCCCGCGTCCGCTTCGACCCGGTCCTCACCCCCACCCACATGGGCGGCTACGTGGCCGCGCTGCCGCGCATGCACTCGTTCCTCGACGCGGCGCTGGCCGACCGGTGGACCCCGAACTCCTGCGGCTGGTTCTGAGCGTTCGGTAGCGTGCGGGGCGGGTGCGGCGGACGCCGGGCCCGCCCCGCCGTCGTCGAACCCGAGCACAGGAGCACCGCATGCGCGCCGAGCAGGTCACCGATCCCATCGCCTATCACGGCGAGGGCCCCGTCTGGGCCGAGCACTGGGGCACCGCCGCGTCCGGCCTGGCCGCCGGCGGGGGCCTGCGCTGGGTGGACATGCTCGCCGGGGACGTGCTGTCCCTGCGCGCGGACGGTGCCGTGGAACGCACCCACGTGGGCGACGTGGCCGCCGTCGTGCGTCCCCGCGCCGGCGGCGGCGCCGTGCTCGCGGTGGAGCGCGGCTTCGCGCTGATGAGCCCCGAGGGCGAGCTCACCACGCTGCCCGAGCTGTGGGGCCCCGAGGCCGGGCTGCGCATGAACGAGGGCGGCTGCGACCCGGACGGCCGCTTCCACGCCGGCTCCATGGCGTACGCGAAGACGCCGGGCGCGGCGAGCCTGCACCGCCTCTCCCCCGGGCCGGACGGTGGCGCCGGCGAGGTGGACGTGGTGCTCACCGGCGCGACGACGTCCAACGGCCTGGAGTGGTCCCCGGACGGGTCGCTGGCGTACTACAACGACACCCCGACGCGGCAGGTCGCGGTGTTCGACTACTCCCGCGAGGAGGGGCTGACCAACCGGCGCGTGCTGGTGGACGTGCTGGACGGCGAGGGCAAGCCCGACGGGCTGACCGTGGACGCCGAGGGCGGCATCTGGGTGGCCGTGATCAGCCACGGGCAGATCCACCGCTACACGCCCGAGGGGACGCTGGACGAAGTGGTGGAGGTGCCCGTGCAGAAGACCACCGCGTGCACCTTCGGCGGCGAGGACCTGGGCACCCTCTACATCACGACGTCCTGGGAGAACATGGAGCGCGGCGAGGACCCGCTGGCCGGCGCGCTCTTCGCGGTGCGCCCGGGCGTGACGGGCCTGCCCGCCCGCCCCTTCGCCGGCTGAGCCTTCCCCGCCGCCCCCGCTTTCGTGCGGGAAACGGGAACCTTCCGGGCGTTTTCGTGTGGGAAACGGGAGCCTCCCCGGTACTTTCGTGCGGGAAACGGGAGTCTTCCGGGCGTTCTCGTGTGGGAAACGAGAAGCATCCCCGTCGCACCCAGGCGGCCCGCGCCGTCGTCGTTCCTCAAGACGACGACGTCGGCGCGCCCCCGTGCTGCCGCACCCAGGCGTGCATCGCGATCCCGGCGGCCACCCCGGCGTTGATCGAGCGCGTGGACCCGTACTGCGCGATCGACAGCACCGCCGCGCTCGCCGCCCGCACCTCCTCGGACAGCCCCGGCCCCTCCTGGCCGAACACCAGCACGCACTCCCGCGGGAGCTCGAACGACTCGAGCGGCACGGACTCGGGGAACAGGTCCACGCCGAGCACGGGCAGCCCCTCGGCCGCGGCCCAGGCCGTGAACTCCTCCACCGTGGCGTGGTGCCGCACGTGCAGGTACCGGTCCGTGACCATGGCGCCGCGGCGGTTCCAGCGCCGCCGCCCGATCACGTGCACGCCCGCCGCATTGAAGGCGTTGGCGGTGCGCACCACGGTGCCGATGTTCAGGTCGTGCTGCCAGTTCTCGATGGCCACGTGGAAGGGGTGCCGCCGCGCGTCGAGGTCCGCGACGATCGCCTCGAGCGTCCAGTACCGGTACGCGTCGACGACGTTGCGCCGGTCGCCGTCGCGCAGCAACTCTGGGTCGTAGCGCGGGTCCTCGGGCCAGGGCCCCTCCCACGGGCGGACGCCGACCTCCCGCTCCTCCCGGCCCTCCCGCTCCTCCCGCTTTTCCCGCGTTTCGGGTGAGTTCTCGGAGGTCCCGGGCCCCACGACCCCCGACAAGTCGCCCGAATCTCCAGGGAGGGGCGGGGTGGGCTGGGGCGTGCTCAGCGTGCGCCCTCGCGGTCGACGGCGGCCCACGCGGCCCCGGCGGACACCGCGGCCACGGACAGCACGGCCGGCCACGCGCCGATCTTCTTGGCGAGCGGGTGGGAGGCCCCGAAGCCGCCCAGGTACAGCGCCGTGAGGCCTCCGGCGACGGCGGGGCCGCGCTTGGCCAGCCACGTGCGGCCGGCGTAGGCGCCGGCGGCCGCCAGCACCACGCCGCCGAGCGGCCGGATGCCGGTCTCGCGGGCGGTGAGGTAGCCGCCGATCAGGCCGAACGCGGCGATCGGGGCGGTGGTCACGGCGTGGGCGGGGAGCAAGGTCCTGCCGTCGCGGACGACGGGGGCGGCGTGGCGCGGAGAGTTCATGCCGCCACGGTAGCGCGGCGCCCCGGGCCCCGTCCGTGACCCGACGACGGCACGCGAACCGGGGTGCCGCCGTCGGTGAGAATGGGCGGGTGACGATGATCGACAACGCCGTGTACGTGGACGGCCGCCGGGTCCACGCCCCCTCCACCCTGGAGGACACGTGGGAGGCCGCGGAGGCGTCGGGCGGCATGGCCTGGCTGGGGCTGTACCGGCCGGACGCCGGCGAGCTGCGCGCCGTCGCCGACGAGCTGCACCTGCACCCGCTGGCCGTGGAGGACGCCCTCGAGGGCGGCGAGCGGGCCAAGCTGGACCGGTACGGCGAGGACTGGTTCATGGTGCTGCACCCGGCGCGCTACGTGGACAGCACGGAGACCGTGGAGTTCGGGGAGATCGGCATCTTCACGGGCGATCGCTACGTGGTGACGGTGCGCCACGCCGAGGAGCCGGACCTCGCCGCCGTCCGGCGCGTGCTGGAGACGGAGGGCCGCGAGCGCCTCGCCCTCGGACCGTGGCAGGTGACGTTCGAGATCCTGGACAAGGTGGTGGACGACTACGTGCCCGTGGCCGACGGGCTGGAGCAGGACATCGAGGAGATCGAGGACCAGATCTTCTCCGGGGCCGGCCACGTCTCCCGCCGGATCTACGAGCTCTCCCGCGAGGTGCTGCACTTCCAGCACGCCATCCGCGCCCTGCCGGTGATCGTGGAGCAGCTGCAGGAGGGCGCCCGCGCACGCCTGCGCGAGGAGGAGCACCGCCGGGAGGTCGGCGCCCCGCGGACCGGGGACGTGCACGAGTGGGACCAGGACGAGCTCAGCGAGGAGGGCGTGTTCGAGGTCGAGAACCTGCGCCGGCTGCGCGACGTCCACGACCACGCCGTGCAGATCAACGAGCGCGTGACGGCCATGCGGCAGATGCTCGCGAACGCCCTGGAGCTGGACTCCACGCTCGCGTCCAAGCGGCTGGCGGAGCAGTCGATCGAGCAGAACGAGCAGGTCAAGCAGATCTCGTCCTGGGCGGCGATCATCTTCGCGCCGCAGCTGGTGGGCTCGATCTACGGCATGAACTTCGACGGCATGCCCGAGCTGCACTGGGCGTTCGGCTATCCGTTCGCCCTGGGACTCATGCTGGCGGTGGCCCTCACGCTGTTCGTGCTGTTCAAGCGCGCGGACTGGCTCTAGGCGGGCGGGCAGTCCGAGGCTCAGTCGAGGCCGAGCTCGTCCTTGCCGAACGCGTACAGGTACGGCACGTCCGCCTCCTCGGCCACGCGCTCGGCGGCGCCGGTCGCACGGTCCACGATCACGGCCACGGCCTGGACGTCGCCGCCCGCGTTGCGCACGCCCTCGACGGCGGTCAGCGCGGAGCCGCCCGTCGTCGAGGTGTCCTCCAGCACGACGACGCGGCGACCGTCCACGCCCGGGCCCTCCACCTGCCGGCCCATGCCGTACGACTTCTGCGCCTTGCGCACCACGAACGCGTCGAGCGCGCGGCCCTGCGCGCCGGCCTGATGCATCATCGCGGTGGCCACGGGGTCGGCGCCCATGGTCAGACCGCCCACCGCCTCGAACTCGATCCCGTTCTCCTCGAGCAGGCGCAGCATCACGCGGCCGATCAGCGGGGCGGCCTCATGGTGCAGGGTCACGCGGCGCAGGTCCACGTAGTAGTCCGCCTCCTTGCCGGAGGACAGGGTCACCCGGCCGTGCACCACGGCCAGCTCCTGGATGAGCTCCTTGAGCCGCTCGCGGTCCTGCTCGGGCGTGGGGACGGTGGGGGTCTGCGCGTCGGTCATGCCGCCCATGCTAGTGCGGGCCCGACCGCCCCTGCCGCTTCCGTCCCGGCCTGGCTAGGCTCGGGCCATGAGCGAGATCCCGCATGACGATGCCGCCGTCCAGCACCCCTCCGGCCTGCCCCTGGCACACTGGCTCACCCTCACCGAGGGACTGATCGCGACGCGCGTGGCCGAGAGCCTCGAGGAGCACGGCCTCACCCGCGCCCAGTGGCAGCTGCTGAACACCCTCACGGTGGCCCCGCAGTCCCGTGCCGAGCTCGAGGCCGGCTTCGAGGAGGAGCACCGCGGGGCGGTGTCCGGTCAGATCGAGGAGCTGGTCGAGTCGCGCTGGGTGACGGTGGAGGGCGACCTCTACACCCTCACCGCCACGGGTCGCACCGCGGGCGCCCGCGTGGGCGAGGCGGTCGAGGCCCTGCGTGCCGAAGCGACGGCGGACGTCCCGCGGGACCAGATCGACGACGCCGTGCGCGTCCTGCGCCGCATCGCCCGCAACCTGGGGCACCCCGACGCCTGAGCCGGCGTCGCCGGCCGCCCCTGTCCCGGTGCCCGGGGCGCGCCCTACGCTGACCGGCATGCGTGAACTCCAGCAGCAGATCATCGCCGAGCAGGGCGTCCGGCCCCAGATCGACCCCGCCCAGGAGATCGAGCGGCGGGTCGAGTTCCTCGTGGACTACCTCGAGGCCACCGGGGCGGCCGGGTTCGTCCTGGGCATCTCCGGCGGCGTGGACTCCACGGTGGGCGGCCGGCTGGCCCAGCTCGCCGTCGAGCGCCGCCGCGCCCGCCTCGGGGCACCCGACGCCGTCGCGCTCGGCGGTCCGGAGGCCCCCCGCGGCGCCCCCGCCACGGACGAGGCCCCGTCCCCGCAGCGCCCGCAGTTCACGGCCGTGCGCCTGCCGTACCGGCAGCAGAAGGACGAGGCCGACGCGCGGGCGGCCATGGACTTCGTGGACGCGGACCGGGAGATCACCCTGGACATCGCCGCGGGCGTGGAGGGCATCGCGAGCGCGTTCGTTGAGGCGACCGGCGACGAGATCGCGGACTTCGACAAGGGCAATGTCAAGGCGCGCATGCGCATGGTGGCGCAGTACGCGCTGGCCGGGGCGCACCGCCAGCTGGTGATCGGCACGGACCACGCGGCCGAGGCGGTCACGGGCTTCTACACGAAGTTCGGCGACGGCGGCGCGGACGTCCTGCCGCTGTCCGGGCTGAACAAGCGCCAGGTGCGGGCGCTGGGCCGCGAGCTCGGCGCCCCCGGGCACCTGTGGAACAAGGTGTCCACCGCGGACCTGCTGGACGGGAACCCCGGCCGCACGGACGAGGACGAGCTCGGCATGACCTACGAGCACATCGACGACTACCTCGAGGGCGGGGACATCCCCGAGGAGGCCGCGGAGAAGCTCGAGGGCATCTGGCTGCGCAGCCGGCACAAGCGGACCATGCCGGTGACGGTCCACGACGACTGGTGGCGCTGAGCCGGGCCTGGCTCGTCCGCCCCCTCCACTAGCCTGGACGGGTGAAGATCGCCACCTGGAACGTCAACTCCCTCCGTGCCCGCGCCGACCGCGTCGAGGCCTTCCTCGAGCGCCATGACATCGACGTCCTGGCCATCCAGGAGACCAAGTGCCGGGACGAGAACTTCCCGTGGGAGCTCTTCGAGCGCGCCGGCTACGAGGTGGCCCACCACGGCATCTCGCAGTGGAACGGCGTGGCCATCGCCTCCCGCGTGGGCCTCACGGACGTGCAGCGCGGCTTCCCCGGCCAGCCGCACTTCGGCAAGGGCGGCGTCGACCCGCAGGAGGAGTCCCGCGCGCTCGGCGCCACGGTGGGCACCGAGGCGGGCGACGGCGTCGCCCCGGTCCGCCTGTGGAGCCTGTACGTGCCCAACGGGCGCGGCCTGGAGGACGAGCACATGGGCTACAAGCTCGAGTGGCTGCGCGTGCTCCAGGAGCACGCGGCCGCTCGCCTCGCCGAGGACCCGGACACCCGGCTCGCCCTGACCGGCGACTGGAACATCGCTCCGCAGGACGAGGACGTGTGGGACATCGAGCTGTTCCAGCGCGAGGGCTACACGCACGTCTCCCCGCCCGAGCGCGCGGCGTTCCACGCGTTCGAGGACGCCGGGCTGGTGGACGTGGTGCGCCCGCGCCACCCCGGCCCCGGCGTGTACACGTACTGGGACTACACGGGCCTGGCCTTCCCCAAGAAGAAGGGCATGCGCATCGACTTCCAGCTGTGCTCCCCCGCCCTCGCACGGACGGTCACGGACGCCTGGATCGACCGCGAGGAGCGCAAGGGCAAGGGCGCCTCGGACCACGCGCCCGTGGTCGTCGAGCTGGGCTGAGCCACGGACGAGCCCGCGATGACCCACGACGACGACGGCCCGCCCCCGGGTGTCGCGCGCGGCACCGCGCACCTGCGCGTCTTCCAGCCGCTGGCCGCGTTCCCGGACGCAGTCCAGGCGCGACTGATCGCCGGCGGCCACCGCACCCGTGCCGAGGTCGAGGCCGAGGCGGCCGAACGGGCCCGGCGTCGCCTGGCCCGGCCCGTGGCCGACCCGTTCCCGGAGCCCGGCGAGGACGACCTGGTGCGGGTCCTGCAGGACGAGCACCGTTCCGCGTTCTACTGCCCGGACGAGCGGGGCCTGCGGGCCGAGATGGCCGCGGCCATGCTCGAGGAGACCATGCTGCCGCGGCTGCACGAGGCCGCCATCCCGCCGGCGGCACGCGCCATGAACCGCGGCCGCGCGCTCGTGGCGCTCGAGGAGGAATGGGGCCTCTCCCCCGACCCGGACGCGGCGGGCGAGGACCCGCAGGACGAGGACGGCGCGTCGGAGCACCACCGCGTGCAGACGCGCACGGCCACGTGGGGTGTGCCGCACGGCTGGCTCACGGTGTTCGACCCCGAGGAGCCCGTGCAGCGCCTCGTGGACGGCGAGCGCACGGCGTACCGGCGCGCCCCGATCGTGGCCGCCCGGGAGCGGGCCGGGCACGCGGCGGCGGTGCTCGCGCGGCACGCCCCGGACGCGGAGCTGATCGGCGAGCTCACGGTGATGGTGGAGTGGCTCGGCGCGTTCCACCCCGACTCGTGGGTCGAGCTGGACTACGGCGGCCTCACGCGGCATGTGTGGCCGGACGACTCCGTCTTCGACCTGTGGACGCTCATCGACGCCCTCGAGGAGGGCGACGAGGCGACCGCCGGCGTCGCGCAGGAACGGCTGAACCGCCGCTGGGCCGCCGTCGGGATGCTGGCCCGCGCGAACTGAGCCGGCCGCTCAGCCCTGCGGCATGCGGCCCAGGAACGGGGCCGGGTCCAGGGCGGGTTTCTTCGAGGCCTCGAGACGGGCCCGGAAGGCCGGGTCCACGTCCCCCACGTAGAGCCAGCCCAGCAGCCGCTCGTGGTCGCCGAGCCCGTGGGCCGCGCGCACGGCGGGGGCGTCCGTGTACAGGCCGGAGCGCCACATCACGCCCCAGCCGGCCTGCCACAGCGCGAGTTCGAGCAGGTGCGCGGCGCCCGCGGCGGTGGCGTCCTGTTCCCAGCCCGGCACGCCGGGGTGGGGCCGGTGCGAGGCGACGACGGCGATCAGCAGCTCCGCCCGGTACGGCTTGGGGTTGACCTCGCCCCGCTCCCGCTCGGTGCCGGCGGCCGCGTCGAGGGCCTCGCCGAGGCGACGGCGGTCCTCACCGCGCAGCAGGATGAGCCGCCAGGGGCGCAGCGCCTTGTGGTCGGCCACGGGGGTGACGGCCGCGAGCAGACCCGCGAGCTCCTCGTCCGTGGGGGTGGACGGGCCCACCTGGGACACGGAGCGGCGCGAGGCCATGGCCTGCAGGACGGGATCCTCGAAGTGCCTCATCCGGCCATTGTGGCCGACCGCGCCGGACGCCCGAGATGCACACCACGCCGCCGGCGCCGCCCACGCGGGGCGCGCGCTCCGGCGTCGGGCCTAGGGTGGATCCCATGACCACGCACCGCCTGAGCACCCCGCCCTCGGAAGCCCGGAACCGGCCCGTCACACCTTGGTGGGTGGACGCCGTGATCTACCAGGTGTACCCACGCTCCTTCGCGGACGCGGACGGGGACGGCATGGGCGACCTGCGCGGCGTGACCTCGCGCCTCGACTACCTGGCCCAGCTCGGCGTGGACGCGATCTGGCTCTCGCCCTTCTACCTCTCCCCGCAGCACGACGCCGGCTACGACGTCGCGGACTACCGCGCCGTGGACCCGCGGTTCGGCACGCTCGCGGACGCGGACGAGATGATCGCCGCCGCGCACGAGGCCGGCATCCGCGTGGTCGTGGACCTCGTGCCGAACCACACCTCGTCCGAGCACGCGTGGTTCCAGGCCGCCCTGGCCGCCGGCCCCGGTTCCCCCGAGCGCGCCCGCTACCACTTCGCCGAGGGCCGCGGCGAGCACGGCGAGCTGCCCCCCAACAACTGGGAGTCCACGTTCGGCGGCGGGGCCTGGACCCGTGTGACCGAGGCGGACGGCACCCCGGGCCAGTGGTACCTGCACCTGTTCGACACCACGCAGCCGGACCTGAACTGGGAGAACGAGGAGGTGCGCGAGGAGTTCCGCTCCATCCTGCGGTTCTGGCTGGACCGCGGCGTGGACGGCTTCCGGGTGGACGTGGCCCACGGGCTCATCAAGCAGCCCGGCTACCCGGACACCGAGCACTCCCGCATGGGCATGGTCACGGACGCGGGCGAGGACGCCGACCCCACGTTCGACCCGGACACCTTCGAGCCGCTCACCCCGTTCATGGACCAGGACCGCGTCCACGAGGTCTACCGGGACTGGCGGCGGGTCCTGGACTCCTACGGCCACGAGCCGATGATGGTGGCCGAGGCGTGGGTGGCCCCGCTCTCGCGCATGTTCCGGTACGTCCGCCCCGGCGAGATGCACCAGACCTTCAACTTCACCTACCTCATGGCGGGCTGGGACGCCGTGTCGCTGACCCACGCGATCGACCGGTCCTTCGAACAGGCCGATCGGGTCGGCGCCCCGAACACCTGGGTGCTCTCGAACCACGACACGGTGCGCCACGCCTCCCGCTACGGCCTCGCGGACCCGAGCTCCTACCCCGCCGGCATCACGGCCGAGGACGAGCAGCCGGACGAGGCGGTCGGTCGCCGTCGGGCCCGCGCCGCCGCGATGGTGGAGCTGGGCCTGCCCGGCTCCGCGTACATCTACCAGGGCGACGAGCTGGGACTCCCCGAGCACACCACCCTGGCCGCCGAGCACCGCCAGGACCCGTACTTCTTCCGCACGGACGGCAAGGAGCCCGGCCGCGACGGCTGCCGCATCCCTCTGCCGTGGGCCGCGGACGAGCCGTCCTACGGCTTCTCGACCCCCGCGGACGACGACGGCCCCGCGTCCGCCGCCGAGGGCGTCGCCGCACCGTGGCTGCCCCAGCCCGCGTCCTTCCGGGCGCTGGCGGCGGACCGGCAGGTCGGCGTCGAGGGCTCCGTGTTCGAGCTGTACCGGCGTCTGCTGCAGATCCGCGGCGAGCTCGACCTGGGCACGGGCACGTTCGCCTGGTCCGAGCACCACGACCCCGCACGCGGCGTGCTGGCGTTCACGGTCACCTCGGGCGGCGGCCGGCACCTGGGCTCGGGCAAGCCGATCCCGGCGCGCACCGTGCTCGTGATGGCGAACCTGTCGACCGATCCCGTCGATCTGCCCACGGGCCATTCCCGGGCCCTGTTCTCCCTCGAGGAGGCGGAGGCCGTCCAGGACGGGCGGCTCGCGCACGACGCCGCCGCGTGGCTGCTCATGGACTGAGCCGGAGGCGCTCCGGGACCCGCCGGGGCGCCACAGACCTTCCGCGAGGAATCGGCGGTGGCTGAAGTCACATCATCCGGCCCGGCCGGACGAACGCGTCGTAACGTCCACGATGACTTGCATCACACCGAACAAAGTGGCATGAACCCTGTGTCTCGAGTCACCATGGCGTGTCCTGATCCACCCCCTTCGAGCGGAGACTTCACGTGAGCACCTCCCCCTCCGGCTCCCGCGTCGCCGAGCCCGGCGCGGCCACCGTGGACCGCGGGCAGCTGCACCGCGGCCTGAGCCAGCGGCACATCATGTTCATCGCCCTGGGCACGGCGGTGGGCACCGGCCTCTTCTACGGCTCGGCCGGCGGCATCCAGGCCGCCGGGCCGGGCGTGATCCTGTCCTTCCTCATCGCCGGCGCCGCCGTGTTCCTCGTGATGCGCGCCCTCGGCGAGATGACGCTCCGTGAGCCCGTCTCCGGCTCCTTCGCCGCCTACGCCTCCCGCTACCTCGGCCCCTTCGCCGGCTATGTGACCGGCTGGACCTTCGTCTTCGAGCTGGCCGTGGTGATCGTCGCGGACACCGCCGCCATCACCAAGTACATGGCGTTCTGGTTCCCGGGGGTCCCGGCCTGGGCCTGGGTCGCGGCGACGATCCTCGTGGTCGGCCTGATCAACTTCACGCACGTCGGCAACTTCGGTGAGGCCGAGTTCTGGCTGACGCTCGTGAAGGTCGGGGCCATCATGGCGATGATCTTCGGCGGCGTGATCCTGCTCTTCACCGGCGCCTCCACCGCGGACGGCACCCAGGCCAGCCTGGCGAACCTCGTGGACCACGGCGGATTCCTGCCGCACGGCATCCTGGGCGTGCTGACCGCGCTCACCATCGTGACCTTCTCCTTCGGCGGCATCGAGACCCTCGGTGTGGCCGCGGGCGAGGCCAAGAACCCGGAGAAGGTGCTGCCCAAGGCCATCAACACGGTGCCGATCCGCATCCTGTTGTTCTACGTGCTGACGATGGCGGTCATCATGGCCCTCATCCCCTGGAACCAGGTGGACGGCAAGGCCAGCCCGTTCGTGCAGATCTTCGAGGGCCTCGGCGTCCCCTTCGCCCCGCACCTGCTGAACTTCGTGGTGCTCACGGCCGCCGTCTCCGCGATCAACGCCTGCATCTACGCGTCCGGTCGTCTGCTCTACTCGATGGCCCACGACGGCCAGGCACCCCGAGCCTTCACCCACACCAACCGCGGCGGCGTGCCGTGGCTGTCCGTGGCCGTGATGCTGGGCGTGATGGTGCTCGGCGCGGTGCTGATCACCGTGGACCCGAACGCCTTCAGCCTGGTGGCCGGCGTCGCCTCGTTCGCCGTGGTGCTGACCTGGGCCATGATCTTCCTGTCCCACCGCGCCATGCGCAGGCGCGTCGCGGAGCAGGGCGCGGAGCCGTCCCCCTTCCCCATGCCGCTGGGTGACGTCGGCACCTACCTGGGCCTGGCGTTCGTGGCCACCGTGGTGATCACCATGGCCACCATCCCGGATTCGCGCCAGGCGCTCATCATCGGTCTCGTGTGGGTCGCCGTCCTGACCCTCGCCTGGTTCGTCACGGGCACCCGCGCGTCGGCCGCGGCCCACAACCGCACCGGCACCCTGCCGGTGGTCCGCACCCGCCAGTCCCACGAGGACTGACCCCCCGGACGAGAACGGCCCCTGTCCCGCGCGGGACAGGGGCCGTTCTCGTCCGGGCCGGGAGTGCACCCAGGGGGCCGGACGTCAGTGCTCGTAGCGGCGCAGCCGGGTGCGGCGCGGCCCGTCCGAGGCCGGGACGCCGGCGGCCGCATCGGCGATCCGCTGCTGGTGGTCCCGGCTGAGCGAGGCCCACCACTGCGAGGCCGCCACGGGGCCGGCGTCGACCACCTCGTCGTCGTCGGACTCGAGGCCCAGGCGGTCCTTGATGGAGGCCAGCATGGCCTGGCGGCGCACCGCCTCCACCCGCGCCACGGAGTAGCCGAGCGAGCGGAACGTGGCCAGGCAGATCAGCAGCATCAGCACGGAGAACGGCAGGCCGATCGTGATGGCCAGGACCTGGATCGCGGACAGGCCGCCGGCGGCCAGCAGGGCCGCGGCCATGAGGGAGGTGGCGATGGCGAAGAAGATCTTCACCGCGGCCTTCGGGTTCACGTCGCCGCCGGTGGCGAGCATGCCCATCACGAGCGAGCCCGAGTCGGCGGAGGTGATGAAGAAGATGCCCGAGAGGATGATGGCGCCGACCACGAGGAACACCCCCGCGGGCAGCTGCTCGAGCACCTGGAACAGTGCGGTGTTCGAGTCGATGGCGCCGTCCGCGCCCACCACGGAGGTGTACCCGGCCGGGCGGGTGGTCTCGAGGAAGATCGCGGTGCCGCCCAGGATGCCGAACCAGACCACGCCCACCATGGTGGGCACCAGCAGCACGCCGGCGAGGAACTCGCGCACGGTGCGACCGCGGGAGATGCGGGCGATGAAGATGCCGACGAACGGCGTCCAGGACATCCACCAGCCCCAGTAGTACGCGCTCCAGCCGGCCTGCCATGCGTCGCCGTCGGCATCGTAGAACGCGGAGACGTTGAGCGAGTTCGCGAAGAAGTACTGCATGTAGGAGCCGAGGGACTGCACCATCTCCTTGAACAGGAACGCGGTGGGTCCCACGATCGCGATGAACAGCAGCAGGCCGGCGGCCAGGATCAGGTTGGTGTTGGACAGCCACTTCATGCCGCGCTCGACGCCGGAGACCACGGTGTAGAGCACCACGCAGGTGACCGCGCCGATCATGGCGTACTCGAGCCAGGGGCTGTCCTCGGGCACGATGCCCAGCGCGCGCAGGCCCGCGGACATCTGGGTGACGCCGAGGCCCAGCGAGGTGGCCACGCCGAAGACGGTGCCGATGAGGGCGATGTTGTCGATCAGGTGGCCCCAGCCGCCGCGCACGCGGCGCTCGCCGATCAGCGGCTCGAAGGCCCAGCGCAGCGCGAGGGGACGGCCACGCCGGTGGATGGCCAGCGCGACCGCCACGCCCACCACCGCGTAGATCGCCCAGGGCTGCAGGCCCCAGTGCAGGAACGTGGTGGCCAGCGCCGACTGGGCGGCCTCCGCCTGGGTGGGGTTGGCGGCCGCCACGTCGGGCCGCGGCGAGGTGAAGTGCATGAGCGGCTCGGTCATGCCGAAGAACACGAGGCCGATGCCCATGCCCGCCGCGAAGAGCAGGGAGAACCAGGACAGCGTGGAGAACTCGGGCTTCTCATCGGGCTTGCCGAGCGTGATCTGCCCCTTCCGGGAGAACGCGAGGTAGCCGCAGAACAGCACGAAGAACAGGGCGACGAGGGCGTACCACCACGAGAAGTTCGTGATGATGGCCTGCTGGACCAGGCCGATGCCCACGGTCATCTGCTCGGGGGCGAGCAGCGTGGCCACCACGAAGGAGAGCACGATGACCGCGGAGGGCCAGAACACCCACGGCAGCAGGACGCGGGCGCGGGTCGCGGCGTCCGAGGAGGCCGGGGCGACGGCGCCGCTCGCCTCACGGGCGTCGGCGGCGCCCGCGGCGGGGGCGGCGGGATGCGCGCCGGCGGGGCCGGGCGGGGCGGACGGATGGGAGGGCGGGATCGACTCGCTCATTCTCAACACACTACGGGGCGTGTCTGATAGAGGGGGCCCGGGGCCCCGGCAGGCATGGAGGGACTCACCCCGTCCCGTGAGGGGCCTCACCCTGTCCGGCCCGCATTCCTGGCCGCGGCCGGGGGCGCGTCACTACCGTGGGGGCACCCCGCTCCCCCGCACACGCGAGGGGGCGCCCGCCCCGCCCGGGGCGGAGAAGACCACGAAGGGACGCCACCATGACCAGCACCCCGTACGAGGACGGCATCGACCAGCGCGAGCTGCAGGAGGACCTGCTGGCGGAGCCGGACTCCGCCACGGATCCGGGGCCCCAGGACGGCCGAGACGGCCAGCCGGTGCGCGGCAGCTCCGACGACCCGCAGCACTGGGCGGGCGACGGCCGCGCCGAGGACTCCCTGCGCAACGCGGAGTCGGCGGCCATGCACATCGAGCAGGACGCCGAGGACCGCACGCGCGCGGACGAGGGCGACGTCGAGATCCTCTGACGCCTGAGATGCCCTGACGGCCAGGATCCTCTGACGGCCGGCCGGCCGGCCGGGCGCGGTCTCGCCCGTGCCCGGCGCACCGCGCGCTCGCCCCTCAGCCCTGGTCCGGCATGCGGCCCGTGCGCAGCAGGGCGAGCGCGTCCTCCCGCCCCAGGAGCGGCTGGCGCATCTCGTCGCGCAGGAACTCGAGCATCGCGGCCGAGAGCCGCGGGTCCTCCGAGGCGATCGCGTCCACCGCCGTGGCAGCGTGGAAGTCGCGGGCGAAGGCGTCCGTGGCGGTCTGGAACACGCAGCTGTGGGTGGAGACGCCGCAGAGCAGCAGCCGGCCCACGCCGCACCGCCGCAGCTGCGCGTCCAGGTCGGTGCGGTGGAACGCCGAGTCGCGGGTCTTCACCACCTCCACGGCGCCGCGGGCCGCGCGCGCCACCTCGTCCAGCACGGCCGCCTGGCGCGTGCCGGGGAACGCGAAGCCCTCACCGTCCTCGAACATGTTCAGGGTCCACGTGGAGCGGTCCCGCTCGTGCTCCGTGCGCACCAGCACCACGGGCCGGCCCGCCTCCACGGCGGTCCGCACCAGCTCGACGACGGCCTCCGTGAGCTCCGCCTGACGGGCGGCCAGGTCGGGATGCTCGAAGTAGGAGTACTGCATGTCGACCACCACGAGGGCGGTCTCGCCGACGGAAGGGCGCTCTTCGGCTATCGGCTCGGGGGCGGGTGCGGAGTCGGGCATTGTCCCAGTCTGGGCGCCGCCTCGCGCCCTGTCAGCCGTGCATCGCCCGGAGCCGCGTCAACCGTGCATCGCCCGGAGCCGAGCAGGCCCCCGGCACGACCGAGCCACCCCGGGCACGACGAAGGCCCCCCGCGTCTGCGGGGGGCCTTCTCGAAGTGGTGGCTCCGACCGGCGTCGATCCGGTGACCTTACGATTTTCAGTCGTACGCTCTACCAACTGAGCTACAGAGCCCGGCGACCTTCGTCACCAGGATCATGCATCACCGGACTCCGTTTCCGAATGCCGGTGATCGGATGATCCGAGCGACCCTGACGGGACTTGAACCCGCGACCTCCGCCGTGACAGGGCGGCGCGCTAACCAACTGCGCTACAGGGCCTTGTTCTGTTGTTCTCGCTGCTTTCGCAACGAGTGGAGACTCTACCAGAGCTTCCGCGCCTCGTGCAAACCGGCTTCGCCGCTCTGCACTCCGGCCGCCGAGGGCGGCCGTTCTGCGTACCCCCAACGGGATTCGAACCCGTGTCGCCGCCGTGAAAGGGCGGTGTCCTAGGCCTCTAGACGATAGGGGCAGGTCCGGTTCGAGATTCCCGAGGTGGACCCTGGGAGTCTATGGTGGCCGCACGCCCACGGGCAAGTTCCTCCCCGGGGCCGCCCGCCGTCGTCGTGCCCCGCCGTCAGGAGCCCCCGTGAGCCACCCGCCCTCCCCCGGGACCCCCGCCTCCGCCTGGATGAGCGAGCAGGAGTTCGACGACGCCGTCTCCGCCGCCCTCACCCGCATCCCGGACGAGCTGGCGCGCCTGCTGACGAACGTCGTCGTGGTGGTGGAGGACGAGTACGAGCCCCAGCGCTGGGAGAACCCGGACACCGAGCTGTTCGGCCTCTACGAGGGCGTCCCGCTGACCGAGCGCGCCGAGATGCCGTGGCAGATGCCGGACCGGATCGTGGTGTTCCGCGGCCCGCTCACCCGCCACTGCACCTCCCGCGCCGAGCTGGAGCACGAGATCACCGTGACCGTGATGCACGAGGTGGGGCACTTCTTCGGGATCGACGAGGAGCGCCTGCACGAGCTCGGCTGGGGCTGAGCGGCGCCCGCGCCTGACCGCGGGCACGACGACGGCGGACGGCCTCGCGTGCCGCCCGCCGTCGTCGTCGGGTGAGGTCAGTCCTGGTCGGCGACCGGACCGAACTTCGTCCGGGTGTCCAGGCGGGCGTCCTTGCGGAAGGGCACGACCATCACGGGGCCCTTCGCGTGGTCCGTGACGCCGCGGCTGGTGGAGCCCACGAGCGCGCCCGTGAACCCGCCCAGGCCGCGCGTGCCCACCACGGTGAGGCGCGCCGTCGCGGTCTGCTCGCGCATGACGTCCACGGGGGTGCCGTCCACGAGCTCCGTGACGACCTCCAGGCCGGGGAACTCGGAGGCGATCCACGCGGCGCCGGCGTCCAGGCGCTCGCGCAGCTCCTGCTCGCGGGCGGCTTCGTCCAGGGTCACGCCCAGCCATGCGGCGTTGGCGCCCACCGGGGGCAGCGCGCACACCAGCTTCAGCGGGGCCTGGCGGATGCGGGCCTCCTCCGCGGCCACGAGGGCGGCGGCGCGGCCCTGCTCGGAGCCGTCCACGCCCGCGACCACGGCGGCGCCGTCGGCGGCACGGCTGGCCTCGACGCCGGCGGGGATGATGGCCACCGGGCAATGCGCGTGACCGGGCAGGGCGGAGGCCACGGAACCGAGCAGCCGGCCGATGAACCCGCCGCGGCCGCGGCCGCCGGAGACCAGCAGCGAGGCGGCCTTCGAGAGGTCCACGAGCACGCCGGCCGCGTCGCCGACCTCCACGCGCAGCTCCGGCCGCACGCCCTCGGCGTCGAGCTTGGCGGCCACCTCGTCCAGGAGGACCTGCACGCCCTCGCGCAGGCGGGAATCGTCCAGCACGGTGCCGCCGGCGTCCGCGCCGTAGCCCCAGTAGGCGGGGATCGAGTAGGCGGTGACGAGGGTCAGCGGCTCGCCGCGCAGGCCGGCCTCGCGCTGGGCCCAGCGGGCGGCGGAGACGGACTGCTCGGAGCCGTCCACGCCCACCAGGACGCCGAGCGGCGCGTCCTCACGGGGGGCGGCGGGCTGAGTCTGGGCGGACATGGCGGACCTCCTCGAGTCGGTCTCGACGCGGCCCCGGGCGGGCCGGGTCGATGCCGCCAGTCTACTGCGCGGGGCCCTGGGAGGCCTGGTTCGAGGCGCCCTCGGAGGTGCCGTCGGAGGCCTGCACGAGGGGCGTGGGGTCCGGGGCGAGGCCGCCGGCGAAGCGGGCGACGTCGTCGACCAGCTGGGCCGGCAGCGCGTCCGAGCGCAGGGCGCGGGCGAGGGCGGCGCGGCCGCCGAGCTCCTCCGCCGCCAGCGGGGCCGAGGAGGCCGCGGCGATCACGTTGCCGCGGCGGCGGCCCTTGAGCATGGCCGGGTCTGCCATGACCTCCACGTGGGCGAAGGCGGTGCGCAGGGCGGCGACCTCGCGGCGCACCGAGGCCAGGTCCGGGCCGCCGCCGATGTTCAGCACGTACACGCCGCCGGGCACGAGGACGTGGGCGGCGTGGGCGGCGGCGTCGGCGCCCGTGAGGTGCGCGGGGGTGACGTGCGGGGAGTCCGGGGCGAGGGAGAGCGGGTCCGCGGGGGCGAACACGTCCCGGAACACGACCTCGCGGGTGGCCTCGCGCAGGCCGGCCAGGACCTGCCCGGCCTCGCCCACGCGGATCTTCAGCTGCGGGGCGCGGGGCAGGTCGAAGTGCGTGCGGGCGAGCTCGGCGAGGCCGGCGTCGAGCTCGACGGCGAGCTGGTGCGCCTGCGGCCACGTGTGCGTGACCCAGCGGGCGAACGTGCAGCCGGCGCCGCCGAGGTGCAGCACGCGCAGGCGCTCGGCGTCCGGGGCGAAGCGGTGCGCGAGGACCGCCGCGGCCCAGCGCATGTACTCGAAGCCGAGGGTCTCGGCGCGGTCCGGGTTGAGCTGGGAGGACTCCACGCCGTTGACCTTGAGCAGGTAGACGCCGTCCGTCCAGGGGTCGGGCAGGATCTCGGCGGTGCCGGAGCTGATGGCGAAGACGCCGGGGGTGATCACGGCCTGATTCTCCCCCAGCGCCCTTCCGTGCGGGAAACGGGAGCCTTCCCGGATGCTTTCGTGCGGGAGACGGGAGCCTCAGCCCCGGCGCACCATCCGCTGCGCATGGAGCCCCGCCCACGCGCCGTCCATGGGTGCGGGCGCACCGTGGTCCTCGAAGCCGTGCTTGGCGTAGAAGGCCCGCGCCCGCGGATTCTCCGCGAGCACGTCCAGCATCGCGGGCCCGTCCCCGACGACGGCGTCCAGCAGTCGCGCTCCCACGCCCGTGCCGTAGGCCTCGGCCAGGACGTACAGGACCATCAGCTCCCGCGGGGGAAGGCCCTCGTCCTCGATGCGCGACGGCCCGGCGAGGGCGACGCCGACGAGCCGGCCGCCGTCGTCGTCCTCGGCGACCCACAGGTCCCGGTCCGAGCCGACCAGCGCGGCCCACGCGGGCGCGTCCTGGGGCACGCGGGCGTCCGCCCGGTCGAAGACCTCGGCCGGCAGGTGCGCGCCGTAGGCCTCGCGCCAGGACTGCGCCTTCACGCGCAGCAGGGCCTCGGCGTCCTCACGACGCGCGGGGCGGACCACGACGGCCACGGCGGGGTCAGGAGACGTCGTCGGAGGCGAGGGCCGCCTCGAGCCGGGCGAGCTTGCCGACCAGCTCGCCGGTGTGGCCCGGGCGGATGTCCGCCTTGAGCACGAGCGAGACGCGGGAGCCGTACGGGGCCACGGCGTCCACCGCACCCCGCACCACGTCCATCACCTCGTCCCAGTCCCCCTCGATCTCGGTGAACATCGAGGACGTGCGGTGGGGCAGGCCGGACTCCCGGACCACGGCGACGGCGGCCGCCACCGCCCGGTGGACGGAGGCGGAGTCCTCGTCCCCGGGCTGGTGGGCGGCGTCGGCGGGCGTGCCGGACGGGGCGACGGAGAAGGCGACGATCATGCGCACCAGTGTGCCGCGCCGTCGTCGTCCGGGACACCCGCGCCGCGCCCCGTCCCCGGCGTCAGCCGCCCAGCACCGGCTGCAGCGCCTTGATGAGCTCGTTCACGCCGATCGCCACGAACACGGCGGCGGTCAGGCCGAGCAGGATGTTGCGGATCCAGCCGTTGCGGTGCTGGACCGGCACGTCCTTGCGGTTGTTCAGGAACAGCAGCGTCACGGCCAGGAACGGCATGAACAGGGCGCCGAGCGTGCCGTAGAGCAGGATCAGGAAGATCGGGCGGTCCAGGAACAGCAGGGACATCGGCAGGATGGTCAGCCACAGCAGGTAGAAGCGCGCCGGCTTGGAGGCGAGCGAGGGGGCATCGTCCTGGTCCAGCTCGTCGGCCGGGCGGCGGAAGTTCGTCCAGAAGTCGGCGAACATCAGGGACACGCCGTGCCACACGCCCAGCAGCGAGGAGAAGGACGCGGCGAAGAAGCCGATCAGGAAGACGTAGGACCACACCTGGCCGTAGCGCTCGGCGAGGACGTTGCCGACGTCGAGCAGGCCCTTGTCGCCCGAGGAGATGGCCAGGCCGGCCGAGTGCAGCAGCTCGACGCCCATGATCATGGTGGCGATCACGAAGATGCCGGTGAGGACATACGACGTCGCGTTGTCGAACTTCATCACCTTCATGTACTTCGGGGCGTTCCAGCCCTTCTCACGCAGCCAGTAGGCGTACGCGCCGAGGGTGATGGTGCCGCCCACGCCGCCGGCGAGGCCGAGCACGTAGAACATGACCTGCGGGTCGCCCGAGGGGATGCGCGGGACCAGGCCGGAGAGGATCTCGCCCACGTTCGGGGCGGTCAGCGCCGCGGAGATCAGCACGGTGACGAACATGACGCCGATCAGCGCCGTCATCAGCTTCTCGATCAGGCCGTACTTGTTCAGCCACACCAAGGCCAGGCCGATCAGGCCGGCCGCGATCGCGAACACCTTGGCGTCCACGGCCGGGAAGAGCGCCGCGAGCGGGATGGCGGTAGAGCTCATCGCCGTCGCGCCGTACACGAAGCCCCAGATCAGGATGTAGGGGCCGAAGTACCAGCTGGTCCAGGAGCCGAGCTGGCGCCAGCCCTGGAAGATCGTCTTGCCGGTGGACAGGTACCAGCGGCCCACGCCCTCCACGAGAACGATCTTGAAGATCACGCCGAGGACCACGGCCCACAGCAGCATGTAGCCGTAGCGGGAGCCGGCGGTGAGGGTGGCCACCAGGTCGGCGGCGCCCACGCCGGTGGCGGCGGCGACGATGCCGGGGCCGAGGGAGTTCCAGCGGGGCTTGATCGGGGTCTCGTTCAGCTCGGCCTCCGTGAACCCGACGATGTCCGGGTTGTGCACGGGGTGACCGCGGTCTGCTGTGTGGGCCATGGGGGTTCCTCATCGGTCGGGCGCCCGGTGGCCACGGAGGACGACGACGGCGCGCGGCCGGCGGCGTGCACCGCGTCCGGGGATGCCGGGGCGGGGGTGCGAGTGATGTCACTCCTATCACGTGGGAGCGAGACACGCGTCACCCATGACGGTGCGGGGGCTCCCGTTTCCCACACGAAAGCACCGATCGTTTTCGTGCGGGAAACGGGAACGAGGGTGCGAAAGCACCCCCGCGAAGGCTCCCGTTTCCCGCACGAAAGCGGCGTGGGAGGCTCCCGTTCCCCGCACGAAAAGGGCTGGTGAGGGGAGACGGCGGGGGCGGGCCGTCGTCGGGAGGCCATGGGTACTGTGAGGAGCGTCCGTGCCCCCGCGCACCCGCCTCCGCCCACTCGTCTCCCCCGCCCCCGCTCCCCCGCCTTCGGAAGGTCCGCGATGCCCCAGGGAATCTTCGTCTCCACCACCTCGACCGGCGCCGGCAAGTCCCTCGTCAGCCTCGGGCTGGCGGACTCCCTCTACCGGCGCTCCGGCACGGTGGGCTACTTCCGCCCCGTGGTCCCCGGGGAGGACGTGGAGGCCGACCCCATGGTCCTGCTCATGCGCGAGCAGTTCGGCCTCACCGCCGAGCAGGCCCGCGGCGGGCTCACCGCCGCCGAGGCCCGCACCCTCATGGCCGAGGGCCGCGGCGACGAGGTCCAGCAGCGCTGCGTGGAGCAGTACGACGCGATGCGGGCCGCGTGCGGCGTCGTCGTGGTGGAGGGCACCGACCTGATCAGCCCGGACCCGGCCGCCGACCTCGACCTCAACGCCCAGCTGGCCCGCAACCTCGGCACCCCGGTGGTCGCCGTGGTCTCCGGCGCCGAGATGACGCCGGAGCAGGCCGCCGACGTCGTGGACCTGGCCCGCCGCACCCTCGACGACGCCGGCGTGGAGCTGCTGGCCGTCATGGTCAACCGCGCGGACCCGCGGCAGCTGGACGCCGTGGGCGCCGCCGTGCGCCCCGGCCGGCACGCCTGGCCCGTCTACGTCCTCCCCGAGCTGCCCGAGCTCGCCCACCCGTCGGTGGCCGAGGTGGCCGCCGCCCTGCGCCTGGAGCAGGTGGCGGGCCAGGAGACGCTGGACCGCGACGTCACCGAGGTCAAGGCCGTCTCCATGGAGGGCGGCAACTTCCTCGAGGTGCTGCGGGACGGCGCGCTCGTGATCGTCTCCGGGGACCGCTCGGACGCGATCCTGGCCACCGTCGCCTCCTCGCTGACCCCGGACTTCCCCACGCCCTCCGGCATGATCCTCACCAACGGGATCCTCCCCAACCGCCAGCTGCAGCGGCTCTACCTGGACGCCGCCTTCCCCGTGTTCGCCACGCACGACGACACGTTCACCACCGCCGCCAAGGTCTCCCGCGTGCGCTCCGAGCTCTCCAGCGCGCAGCCGCGCAAGACCGCCGCCGCGCTCGGCGCCTGGCACCAGCGCGTGGACGGGGACGAGCTGCTGGGCCGCTTCGACCTGCCGCGCTCCGACGTCGTCACCCCGCTGCGCTTCCTGCACGAGCTGATCACCCGCGCCCGCGCGGACCGCCGCCAGATCGTGCTGCCCGAGGGCGAGGACGCCCGCGTGCTGCGCGCCGCCGAGATCCTGCAGCGCCGGGACGTGTGCGACCTCGTGGTGCTCGGGCCCGAGTCCGCCGTGAAGGAGCTGGCCTCCCGCGAGGGCGTGGACCTGGCCGGGATCGACCTCGTGGACCCGGCCGACTCCCCGGACCTGGAGCGCTACGCGCAGGAGTACGCCCGCCTGCGCGCGCACAGGGGCGTGGACCTCGAGCGCGCCCGCGAGGTCATGCAGGAGGGCGCCTACTTCGGCACGATGATGGTCCACCTCGGCGACGCGGACGGCATGGTCTCCGGCGCCGCGCACACCACCGCCAACACCATCCGCCCGGCCCTGGAGTTCGTGAAGACCCGGCCCGGGGCGTCCATCGTGTCCTCGGTGTTCTTCATGCTCCTGCCGGACCGGGCCCTCGTCTACGGCGACTGCGCCGTGAACCCGGACCCGGACGCGGAGCAGCTCGCGGACATCGCCGTGGCCTCCGCCGCCACCGCCGCGCAGTTCGGCGTGGACCCGCGCGTCGCCATGCTCTCCTACTCCACGGGCGCCTCGGGCTCCGGCGAGGCCGTGGACAAGGTCCGCGCCGCCACCGAGCTGGTCCGCGAGCGCGCCCCGGAGCTGAAGGTGGAGGGCCCGCTGCAGTACGACGCCGCGGTGAACGCCTCCGTGGCCGCCTCCAAGATGCCGGACTCCGAGGTCGCGGGGCAGGCCACCGTGTTCGTGTTCCCGGACCTGAACACCGGCAACAACACGTACAAGGCGGTGCAGCAGTCCTCGGGCGCCGTCGCCGTCGGGCCGGTCCTGCAGGGGTTGAACAAGCCCGTGAACGACCTCTCCCGCGGCACCACCGTGGAGGACATCGTCAACACCGTGGCCATCACCGCCATCCAGGCCCAGGACCAGGGCTGACGCCCGGGAAGGACTCCGCCGTGCTCGTCCTCGTCATCAACTCCGGCTCCTCGTCCCTGAAGTACCAGCTCCGCGAGCTGGCCGACGACGGCGCGGACGGCCCCCGGCCCGTCCTCGCCAAGGGCCTGGTGGAGCGCATCGGCGTGCCCGGCTCGGACGTGCCGGACCACGCCACGGCCCTGGAGCGGGTGGAGGCGGAGGTGTTCCGGGTGATCGGGGACCGCCCGATCGACGCCGCCGGCCATCGCGTGGTGCACGGCGGCGAGCGGTTCACCGCGCCGGCGCTCGTGACCAACGAGGTGATCCGGGCGATCGAGCGGCTCGCACCCCTGGCCCCCCTGCACAACCCGGCCGCCGCGCAGGGCCTGCGCGCCATGACCGAGCGCTACCCGGACATGCCGCAGGTGGTCGTGTTCGACACCTCGTTCCACCAGACCATGCCGCGCGAGGCCTGGCAGTACGCCCTGCCGGAGAGCGTCTACCGCGAGCACGGCATCCGCCGGTACGGCTTCCACGGCACGAGCCACGACCTCGTGGCGGGCCTGGCCGCGCGGCACCTCGGCGTGGCCCGGGAGGAGTTCTCCGGGATCGTGCTGCACCTGGGCAATGGGGCCTCCGCGACCGCGATCCGCGACGGCGCGTCCGTGGACACCTCGATGGGCTTCACCCCGCTGGCCGGCCTCGTGATGGGCACGCGCACGGGCGACCTGGACCCCTCCGTGGTGACCCACCTGATGCGCACGCAGGGGCGCTCCGCGGAGGAGATGGACAGCCTGATGAACAAGGAGTCCGGCCTGCTGGGCCTGGCCGGGCACGCGGACATGCGCCAGGTGGTCGAGGCCGCGGACGCCGGGGACCGCCGCGCCCGCACCGCCCTGGACGTGGCGAGCTACCGGCTGGCCAAGTACGTGGGCGGGTACCACGTGGCCGTGGGCGGGGCCCAGGCGATCGTGTTCACCGCGGGCATCGGCGAGAACTCGGCGCCGTTCCGGGCCCGCGTGGTGCAGCGCCTGGGCGCCCTCGGGGTGGAGCTGGACGCGGCGGCGAACGAGGCCGGGCTGTCCGGGGCAGGGGACGACGGCGTCGCCGTGATCTCCGCCCCGGGCTCGGCGATCCCCGTGCTCGTGATCCCCACGGACGAGGAGCAGGCGATCGCCCGGCTCACGTGGGAGCTGACCCGGGGCTGAGCGCCTAGCTCCCCCCGCCTGCGCCCCGGTCCCCTCGCCCCTTCCCCCGAACGACCGACGCCCAGCGACATCGCCGCCGGGCAGAACGGCGGTGATGTCGCTGGGCGTCGGTCGGGGCGCGCGCCGGCTCAGACGTGCTCGCCGTCGGCCTCCACGGCGATCCCGAGCTCGTTGCCCGGGATCGAGGCGAGCAGCCGCCGCGTGTACGGGTGCCGCGGGTTGGTGAAGACCTCCTCGGAGGACGCCGCCTCCACGACCTCGCCGTCCTTCATCACGCACACGTAGTCCGAGATGAGCCGCACCACCGCGAGGTCGTGCGAGATGAACAGGTAGCTCAGCCCCAGCTCGTCCTGCAGGCGGCGCAGCAGGGTGAGGATCTGGTCCTGCACCAGCACGTCGAGCGCGGAGACGGGCTCGTCGCACACGATCAGCTCCGGGTTCAGCGCGAGCGCACGGGCGATCGCCACGCGCTGGCGCTGGCCGCCGGAGAGCTCGGCCGGATACCGGCGGTGGAAGTGCGAGGGCAGGGCCACCTGCTCCATGAGCTCGAGCACGCGGGCCCGCCGCTCCCTCGCGTTGCCGCGCTTGTACGTCTGCAGCGGCTCCTCGATGATCCGCCCCACGGTGAACGAGGGGTTCAGCGAGGAGAACGGGTCCTGGAACACGGCCTGCACGCGCTGGCGGAAGTCCTTGAGGTCCTCCCCCCTCATCCCGAGCACGTCCTTGCCCTCGAACGTGATCTCGCCCGACGTCGGCTCGATCAGCTTCAGGAGCATGCGCGCCGTCGTCGTCTTGCCGGAACCGGACTCGCCCACGATCGAGACGGTCTTGCCCCGCGGGATCTTCAGGGACACGTCCTTGGCGGCGGTGAAGTCGTCGTGCCCACGCACCGGGTAGACCTTCGTCAGGTCACGGATCTCCACGAGCGGCGTGAGGTCCTTCTTGGCCAGGGCCACGGTGGACAGCGCCGCGGTGTCGTCCTCCTTCAGCGCGCTCGGCGCCGGGTCGAACGCCTCCGGCAGCAGGCGGGCGGCCGCCACGGACGGCGCCGCCGCCACGAGGGAGCGGGTGTAGGCGTGCTGCGGGTCCTCGAGGATGGCCCGCGCGTCGCCGGACTCCACCACGTGGCCGCGGTGCATCACCACGAGCTGCTGGGCGCGGTCGGCCGCGAGGCCGAGGTCGTGCGTGATCAGCAGCACCGAGCTGCCGAGCTCGCGGGTCATCTCGTCGATCTGGTCGAGGATCACCTGCTGCACGGTCACGTCCAGCGCCGAGGTGGGCTCGTCCGCGATCAGCAGCTGCGGACGGCACGCCAGGCCGATCGCGATCAGCACGCGCTGGCGCAGGCCACCGGAGAGCTCGTGCGGGTACTGCTTGGCCCGGCGCGCCGGCTCGGGGATGCCCGCGCGCTCCATGACCTCCACGACCTTGGCGCCCACGTCCTTCTTCGTGGCCAGCCCGTGGGTCAGCAGGGTCTCGCCGATCTGCTGGCCCACACGGGTCACGGGGTTCAGGTTGGACATGGGGTCCTGGGGCACCAGGCCGATGCGCCGGCCGCGGATGCGCCGCATCTTCGCGTCGGACAGGCCCACGAGCTCCTCGCCCGCGAACTTCACGGAGCCGCCCGTCACCCGGCCGTTGCCGGGCAGCAGGCCGATCGCGGCCATCGCGGTGGTGGACTTGCCCGAGCCGGACTCGCCCACGATCGCCAGCGTGCCGCCGGCCGGCAGCGTCAGGGACGCCCCCTCGACGGCCTTCACGGTGCCCTGCTGGGTGCGGAACTCCACGTCCAGGTCGCGGATCTCCAGCAGCGGCGCGCCGGGGGCGGGCATCTCCGCGCTCCCGACGCCGGCCGGGTCGGTCCCGGCGGTGGGCGCGGCCCCGAAGGCCGCGGCGTGCGAGCCGGCGCCGAGGGCGCCGTCGTCGTGCTTCGGGTCCATGGTCAGCGCCTCCGGGAGGTGGGGTCGAGGGCCTCGCGCAGGGACTCGCCCAGCAGGGTGAAGCCCAGCGCGGTGATGGCGATGCACAGGCCCGGCAGGAACGCGAGCCACGGGTTGATGCCCAGCTCGGCCTGCGCGTAGGTGAGCATGCGGCCCCACTCGGCGGTCTCCGGGCGGCCGCCGCCCAGGCCCAGGAAGGACAGGGCCGCGGCGTCGATCACGGCGGTGGCCAGGGTCAGGGTGGCCTGCACGATCACGGGGCCCAGCGAGTTGGGCAGCACGTGGGACATGGTGATCCGCCCGCGGGACAGGCCGAGCGTCTGCGCCGCCAACACGTAGTCCGAGCCCTTCTGGGTGAGCATCGAGGAGCGCAGCAGGCGCGCGAAGATCGGCACCTGCGCCACGCCGATCGCGATCATCACCGCGAACGGGGTCTGGCCGAGGATCGCGGCGATCGAGACCGCCAGCAGCAGGTTCGGCACGGAGAGCAGGATGTCAACGGTGCGCATGACCACGGAGTCCACCCAGCCGCCGAACGTGCCGGCCAGCAGGCCCAGCAGCATGCCGCCGACCAGGCCGAACGCCGTCGAGACGACGCCGATGATCAGCGAGGCCTGCGCGCCCCAGATCAGCTTGGAGAGCACGTCGCCGCCGAAGCGGTCCAGGCCCAGCGGGTAGCCGTCCACCTCGCCCGGCCCGGGCACGTGGGTGGGTCGGATCTCGCGCATGCCGGGGGTGTCCGTGCCGGCGTACGGCGCCAGCACGGGGGCCAGCACCGCCACGAGGACGAACAGCGCGACGATGACGGCGCCGGCGATGGCCGCCGGGTTGCGGCGCAGCCGCTGGAACGCGGCGCCCCACACGGAGGTGCCGCGCGCGTCGGCGGCCGCCTCGGTGGTCTCCTGGGTGGCGGCGGCCTCGACGGGCGCCAGCGCGTGGTCGACGGCGCCCTCGGTGGGCCCGCCGCCCGGGCTCGGTGGCAGGTTCACGCTCATGAGACACGCACCCTCGGGTCGATGAGGCCGTAGGAGACGTCCACGACCAGGTTGATCAGCGAGTAGATCAGGGCGATGAAGATGATGAAGCCCTGCAGCACCGGGAAGTCCAGCTGGAAGATCGCCTGTGCCAGGAATCTGCCGATCCCGTTGAAGGCGAACACCGTCTCGGTGAGCACCGCCCCCGAGATCAGCAGGCCCAGCTGCAGGCCCAGCGTGGTGCTCACCGGCAGCAGCGCGTTGCGCATGATGAACCGGTCGCGGATCAGGCGCGGGGCCAGGCCCTTGGCGCGGGCCGTGCGCACGAAGTCCGCGTTCTGCACGTCCAGCACGGAGGCGCGCGTGATGCGGGCGATGATCGCCAGCGGGATGGTGCCCAGCGCGATGCCGGGCAGCACCAGGTGGGTCAGCGCGTTCAGGGCCGCGTCCCACTCTCCGGTGCTGATGCCGTCCCACACGTAGAAGTTCGTGTAGTGCGTGGCGTCCAGGCGTGGGTCCTGCCGGCCGTCCGTGGGGAGCCAGCCGAGCTTCACGGCGAACACCCACTTCAGGATGAAGGCCAGGAAGAACACGGGCACCACGACGCCGATGAGGGACAGGACGACGGCGATGTTGTCCTGCCACCGGCCCACGTGGCGGGCGGCCCAGTAGCCGAGCGGGATGCCGATGGCCACCGCGAACACGATCGCGAACAGCGAGAGCTCGAGGGTGGCCGGGAACCGGTCCGCGAACTCCTCGAGCACCGGCCGGTTGGTCGTGGTGGAGGTGCCGAAGTCGCCCCGCAGCAGCCGTCCCATGTAGGTCGTGTACTGCTCCAGCAGGGGCTTGTCGAAGCCGTAGGCCGCGTTCACGCGGGCCACGGCCTCCGGGGTGGCGCGGTCGCCGAGCAGGGCGGTGGCGGGGCCGCCGGGCAGGCTGCGGACCCACAGGAACAGCAGGACGGAGAGTCCGAAGAGGGTGGGGATCAGCAGCAGCAGGCGCTTGCCGATGAATCTGAGCACGAGTGCCTCCATGCCGGCGCCGGGCCGGGCCGGTCGGTGCGAGGGACGGGCGGTGGGGGTCCGGGCGGCGACGACGGAGCCCGGGGGTCCGGCTCCGTCGTCGCCATCGGGGCGGTCAGCCCCGGTGAGTCCGGATCACTCGGTCAGGTCGATCTCGGTGAAGACCTCGTCGTTGACCGGGCTGGCCGGGTAGGAGGCCACGCGCTTGTCGAACGCCAGCGAGGGCGCCGGGTGCGCGAGCGGGATCGCCGGGACGAAGTCGGAGATCTGCTTGTTGATCTCCTCGTACATCGGGGTCTGCTCCTCGAGGGTCGGCACGCCGCGGGCCTCCTCCAGGGCGGAGAAGAGCTCCGGGTTGTCGAAGCCGAACTCCGGCTTCTCCTGGCCGAAGAACACGCCCACGAAGTTGTCCGTGTCGTTGTAGTCGCCGGTCCAGCCCAGCAGGTGCAGGCCGTGGTCGGCGGTGCCCTGGACCTGGTTCAGGTAGTCCGGGCTCCACTTGGCCGGCTTGGCCTCGACCTGGATGCCCACCTGGGAGAGCTGGTTGGAGAGGTTCGAGAACACCTGCTCCGGGGTCGGCATGTATGGACGCGAGACGCCCGTGGGGTAGTTGAAGTCGATCGTGAAGCCGTCGGCGTAGCCGGCCTCGGCCAGCAGCTGCTTGGCCTTCTCCGGGTCGTACTCGTACTTCGTCACGTCCTCGGAGAAGCCGTTCACGGACTTCGGGATGAACTGGGTGGCCGGCTCGGTGCCCTCGGGGAGGGTCTGGCTGATCAGGGCCTCCTTGTCGATCGCGTGGGCGATCGCCTGGCGCACCTTCACGTCCTTCAGCTCCTCCTGCTGCTGGTTCAGGCCCAGGTAGAGGATGGTGAAGGGATCGCGGGCCACCACGTTGAAGCCGGCGTCGGACAGGGCCTGGGTGTCGGCGGGGGCCACGAGGTCATAGCCGTCGATGTCGCCGGCCTCGAGGGCCTGGCGGCGGGCCACCGGGTCGTCGATCACGCGGAAGGTGATGTCCGTGACGTCGCCGCCCTCGCCCCAGTAGTCCTCGTAGGCGGAGAGCTTGATGTCCTCGCCTACGCTCCAGGAGTCGAACTTGTACGGGCCGGTGCCGGTCGGATGCGCGCGGGCGTACTCGGACATCTGCGGCGACTCGGCGGAGCCGCCGATCTCGTCGGCCTTGTACTCCTCGAGCGCCTTCGGGGACTGCATGGCGAACGCCGGCAGGGACAGGGAGGCGATGAAGCCGGCGAACGGCTGGGCCAGGGTGACCGTGGCCTCGGCGTCCCCGTTGGCCTCGCAGCTCTCGTAGACCGCGTTCTCCGGGGCGTCCGCGAAGCCGCGGAACAGCTTGCCGTAGTAGTAGGAGACGGTCTCGGCCTGCTGGATGCCGGTGAAGTTGTACCAGCGGTCGAAGTTGGCGCACACGGCCTCGCCGTTGAAGGGCTCGCCGTCGTGGAACGTCACGCCCTCCTTGAGCTTGAAGGTGTGGGTGAGGCCGTCCTCGGAGGACTCCCAGGACTCGGCGAGCAGCGGCGCGGGGTCCGCTGTGCCCGGCTCGGTGCCCACGAGGCCCTCGAAGATCTGGCGGGAGACGCGGAAGGACTCGCCGTCGGAGGCGAAGGCGGGGTCCAGCGTCTTGGGGTCGGAGGAGGCGGCGAAGATGAACGAGCCGTCCACCTGGGCGGCGTCGCCGTTGGAGCCGCTGCCGCCGGCGGAGCCGCCGGAGTCGCGCTGGCTCTCGGCGCAGCCGGTGATGAGCAGGGCGCCGGCCGCGGTGAGGGCGGCGGCGGACAGGAGTCGTTGACGCAGACGGGTGGCCATGGGGGGCTCCTCCGGGGATGAGGTCTCATCCGAGACGCGGGTGCGAGGCGACCACGCCTGGGCGCTGTGACCCGGGACACGGCCGTGGTGTGACTATAGCCACTCGAACACCCCCCGGTACAACGCAGGGGTGCCCGGGTCAGCCACGCGCGGGGCCGCGGGAGGCTCCCGTTTCCCGCACGGAAGCAGGGGCCCGACTCAGGCGCGCGCGGGCGCCGGTTCCCGGCGCGCGGCGGCGTGCTCCCGGACCCAGTCCAGCACCTCGGCGGGGCGGTTCGTGGTGATCTCCTGCACCCCGTGGGCCAGCAGGAAGTCCACGTCTTCGCGGGCGTCCGCGGTCCACACGCGCAGCCGCCGACCCGCCGCGAGCCAGGCCTTCACGTCCGCCAGGTGCTCCCGCACGTACGCCACGGACGGCCCGGCCATCCCGGCGCGGCCGCCCCAGACCATGGCCTCGGACCCGGCGAGCGAGCCCCGCACCGCCGAGCGGACCGCCGCCCGGCCCAGCGGCCCCCGCGCCAGCCGGCTGGGCACGTCCCGGGGCACGAGGTCCAGCAGCGGGCAGAGGGGGTCGGTGCCGGCCAGCGGCGCCACGTGCCGCAGCGCGTCCGGATGGAAGCTCATGAGCGAGACCCGCACCTGGCCGACCCGGCCCGTCTCCGGGTCCCACCCGGCCCGCAGCAGCTCCCGCAGCACCCGCTCCTCGAGCTCGTGCCCGAACGGCGAGGGGTGCTTGAGCTCCACGGCCAGGCGCACCGGCCGGCCGGCCGCCGTCGCGATCCCGAGCAGCTCCGCCAGGGTGAGCACCTGCTCCCCCGCGCCGCCGTACGCGGCGGGGAGCGCCGTCGTCGTGCGTTCCGTGGAACCGGTGCCGCGCGCGGGCGCCGCGAGGACGTCCAGGGCGCGCAGCCGGGCGAGGGTGTGGTCGGCGACGGCGCCGCGCCCGTCCGAGGTGCGCTCCACCGTGGGGTCGTGCCAGCAGACGACCTCGCGGTCGCGGGTGAGCTGCACGTCGCACTCGAGGCCGTCGGCGCCCGCCTCGAGGGCGTGCAGCATGGCGGCGCGGGTGTGCTCGGGGAAGGCGGCGGAGGCGCCGCGATGGGCGATCACGAGGGCGGGCACGCCGCCAGGCTAGGGACGGCGGGTGCCGGGGGCGTCACCGCCCGGTGCCCGGCTGGTTAACTGGTGGGGACCATTCGGTGCGCGCGATCAGGAGCCTCCCGTGTCCCTCTCCCCGGACCCCGCCCGGCAGCTGCTCAGCGCCGGCACGCTCGAGCGCGAGCGGGGCCTTCGCCGCATGAAGGCCGTGGCCCTCGGGCTGCTCGTGGCGCTGGCCGTGGTGTTCGCCGTCGCGTTCCCCCTGCAGGACGTGCACCCCGTGTGGGGCTACGTGCGCGCCGCCGCGGAGGGCGGCATGGTGGGCGCACTCGCCGACTGGTTCGCCGTGACGGCCCTGTTCCGCCACCCCATGGGGATCCCCGTGCCGCACACCGCGCTCATCCCCCGCAAGAAGGACCAGCTCGGCGCCGCGCTCACCGAGTTCGTGCAGGAGAACTTCCTGGACTCGGACGTGGCCCGGGAGAAGGTCGAGGGCCTCGAGGTGGCCGCGGCCGCCGGCGGTTGGCTGCGCCGCCCGGAGAACGCGGAGCGGGCCGCGCGCGAGGTGGCGACGGCGGCCCGGGGCGCCATGGCGGCCGCCGACGACGACGCCGTCCAGAAGCTGCTGCGCCAGCTCATGCAGCGGCACATGGTGGAGCCCGAGTGGTCGCCCACGCTCGCAGGCGTGCTCCAGGACGTGGTGACCGGCCGGCACCACGAGCGGGTGGTGGACCTCGTGGTGAAGCACACCGGGGACTGGGTGGCCGCCCACCCCGAGATGTTCGTGGAGACCGTGCGCCGCCGCTCCCCCGAGTGGAGCCCCGACCTCGTGGACCGACTGCTCGCCGAGCGCCTGCACGCCGAGGCCCTCAAGTACCTCGCCGGGATCCGCGACGACCGCGACCACGAGGCCCGCCGCGCCGTCGACGACTGGCTCACCCGCCTGTCCGCCGAGATGCGCGACGACCCGCACACCCGGGCCTCCGTGGAGCGGTTCAAGCACAGCCTGTTCGCGGACGAGCGGCTGCGCGCGTGGGCCGGCCGGGCGTGGACGTCCCTGCGGGACTCGCTGCTGGACGCCCTCGAGGACCCGGCCTCGGACCTGCACCGCGCCCTCGTGGCCGCGCTGCGCGACCTCGGCGCCCGTCTGCAGGAGGACCCCGTGCTCCGCGACCGGGTGGACGGGCACGCCCGCGCCGCCGCCGCGTACGCGCTGAGCACCTACGGCCCGGCGGTGACCGGGGTGATCGAGGAGACCGTGGCCCGCTGGGACGGGGACCAGACCGCGCGCACCCTCGAGCTGTTCGTGGGCAAGGACCTGCAGTACATCCGCATCAACGGCTCGATCGTCGGCGCCCTCGCGGGCCTGACGATCCACGCCGTCGCGACGCTGTTCCTCTGAGCCGGGCCGCGGGGTAACCCCCGCATGCAGATTCGGGCGAGTTGTCGGGGGTGGAAGGGCTCCACACCTCCGACAACCCACCCGAATCTCCTGAAGGTGGTCAGGCTGCGGCCGGGTCAGACCGGGGGACCGGTCAGGCCTTGGCCGCGTCCTTCTTGTCGTCCCCGCCGGGCAGGGCACGGCGGATCGCGGTGAACACGCCGCCCTCACCGTCGTCCTCCTGGGCCTGCCGCGCGGCGCCCTCGCGGATCTCGCCCGGGATCACGGTGGGCAGGGGGCCGAAGAGCTCCTGCGCGTTCTCCATCACGGCCTTGCCCATGGCCCGGTTGCCGACGCCGCCGATCACCGCGCCGACGCCGAACGGCACTGCGCGGCCCAGGAAGCCGGCGCCCTGGCGCATGAGCATCTTCTTCATGAAGGTCCGCTTGAGGCGGTCCATCACGAACGCGCTGATGCCGGCGCCGCCGCCGGTGCCCGCGGCCGAGCCCGCGAGCGCGTTGAGGCTCGCGTTGGGGTCGAAGGGCCGGCCGGCCTTGGCGGCGGCCTCGCGGAGGAGCTCCTTGGCGTCGTCGCCGAGCATGAGGGCCATCACCAGGGCCTCGGCGCGCTGGGGATCCTCCATGGTGATGCCGTGCAGCTCGGCGAGGGACTGGGCGTAGAGGGCGGTGGCCTCCATGAAGCCCACCGTGGCCGCCGCAGACAGGCCCAGGGCCGCCACGGTGCCGATGCCGGGGACGATCGCCGTGCCGCCCACGGCCGCGCCGGCGCCCGTCACGGCGTTGAGGTACTGCTGCCCCAGCCGCTCCGCGATCTGCGCGGCAGTGAGCTCCGGATTCTTCGCGGCCACGTTCTGGATGTGCTTCAGGACCAGCGGGCGCTGGATGTCCAGCACCTTGGACACGACCTTCTCGAAGCCCTCCGTGGGCTCCCCGTTCTCATCGAGTGCCGACTTCAGAGCGAAGTCCTTCACCTTCCCGGACGTGTACCGACCGATCATCGAGTTCTTTGCCATGCCGGTCAGGGTATCGGCAGGCCCGCGCCGTGGTCAGGAGTCGGGCGTCGCCGCGCGGAGCGAATGGTCCAGGAAGATCCGGACGTCCCGGACCGCCTCCGGGCCGATGCCGTGCAGCACGCCGGGGTAGGTGCGCACGGTCAGGAGGGTGTGCTCCTCGGCCCACGCGCGGGTGTGGGCGACGGCGTCCGGATGGATCACGGGGTCCTGGACGTCCCGGCCCCAGAAGAAGGGCCGGGGGCCGGGCCCCTCGGGCGGGGAGTCGAGGACGGCGAGCAGCTCGTTGTCGACGGCGAAGCCGCTCAACCCCACGCCGCACGTGAAGGCCTCGGGGCGCAGGCGGATGAGCGTGGTGGCCATGGCCATGCCCTGGGAGAAGCCGAGCACGGACACGGTGCGGAAGCGCGCCTGCGCCACCTCCTCGGAGGCCAGCACGTCGAACACCCGGTGGGCGGCGGCCACCACCTGGGCGAAGTCGGACTGGAGCATCAGGTCGAGCAGGAACCAGCCGTGGGCGCCGGGGTCGCCGGGGCCCTCCGTGGCGGCGGCGTCGATCTCGAAGCCCCCGCGCACGGCCAGGCCGGTGCAGCGTTCGGGGAGCATGGGGAAGAACCGGTTCGCGGCCCTGACCTCGTTGGACCCGTAGCCGTGGAGCACCAGGACGAGGTCCGTGCCCGGGCGCTCCGCCGCGGGCCGGGACCACACCACCGGATGACCGGAACGGAGCGTCTCGATGGATGTCGTGGGCGGGGTCGGCATGGTTCCATCCTAGGTATGCCCCGCCCCGCCCGCCCCGTGGCGCCGCCCTACGAGCGGTACGCGGACGCGCTCGCCGCGCTGCCCGCCGCGGACCGCTCCCGCTCGCTCGGCGTGCTGGACCTGGACGCGTTCCGGGCGAACGCCGCCGCCATGGCCGCCCGGGCGGCGGGCGTGCCGGTGCGCGTGGCCTCCAAGTCCCTGCGGATCCGCCGCGCCGTCGTCGAGGCCCTGGAGCAGCCCGGCTTCCGCGGGGTGATGGCGTACGCGCTGGCCGAGGCGCTGTGGTGGGCCGAGTCCGGGCAGCCGGACGTGCTCGTGGCCTACCCCACCGCGGACGAGGCCGCCCTGGACGCGCTGCTGCGCTCGCCGCGGGCCCGCGCGGCGGTGGTGGTCACGGTGGACTCGGCGGAGCACCTGCGCTGGATCGAGGACCGCGTCCGCGCCGCGGGCGTGCACCCCGGCCAGGGGGCCGCGGACCTGCCGCCGCTGCGGCTGTGCCTGGACGTGGACACGGCGTGGCGCCCGCTCGCCCGGCTGCGCGTGGGCGCCCTGCGCTCCCCCGTGCGCACCCCGGACCAGGCCCGGGAGCTCGCGGACCGGATCCTGCGGACGCCCGGGGTCCGGCTGAGCGGCGTGCTGGCCTACGAGGCCCAGGTGGCCGGGCTCCCCGACGCCTCCGGTCCGCGCGCCGCGGCCGTGCGC